>NZ_LNII01000164.1:0-32497 GCF_001463365.1 Enterobacter sp. 50793107
GCTTCGGCTTCGCGGAGAATACTGATGATCTGTTCGTCGGAAAAACGCTTCTTCATGGGGATGTCCTCATGTGGCTTATGAAGACATTACTAACATCGGGGTGTACTAATCAACGGGGAGCAGGTCATTAACGGCATCCTGATGATACAAAGTAACAACGTGCGTAATGTATCCGCTATGCTGGCTTGATTTCAATAGTTGTTTTGAGTTTGGTTTTGTCTGAAATGTTCAACAAATCCTGCCGTCCACTTCTGGCACAAAGCGGACAGTGATCACCGTTCTTACGACTACTTTCTGACTTACTTCGTGACTTGCCCTAAGCATGTTGTAGTGCGATACTTGTAATGACATTTGTAATTACAAGGGGTGTAAGACATGGGTAGCATTAACCTACGTATTGACGATGAACTTAAAGCGCGTTCTTACGCCGCGCTTGAAAAAATGGGCGTAACTCCTTCTGAAGCGCTTCGTCTCATGCTCGAGTATATCGCTGACAATGAACGCTTGCCGTTCAAACAGACACTCCTGAGTGATGAAGATGCTGAACTTGTGGAGATAGTGAAAGAACGACTTTGTAATCCTAAGCCAGTACGTGTGACGCTGGATGAACTCTGATGGCGTATTTTCTGGATTTTGACGAGCGGGCACTAAAGGAATGGCGAAAGCTGGGCTCGACGGTACGTGAACAGTTGAAAAAGAAGCTGGTTGAAGTACTTGAGTCACCCCGGATTGAAGCAAACAAGCTCCGTGGTATGCCTGATTGTTACAAGATTAAGCTCCGGTCTTCAGGCTATCGCCTTGTATACCAGGTTATAGACGAGAAAGTTGTCGTTTTCGTGATTTCTGTTGGGAAAAGAGAACGCTCGGAAGTATATAGCGAGGCGGTCAAACGCATTCTCTGAACCAAAGCATGACATCTCTGTTTCGCACCGATGGTGACACTTCTGCTTTGCGTTGACAGGAGATGTATGGGTCCACCACATATTGCAATTTTTACTCTCACGTAAAATATAGTCCACTGGCGTCATCAGTTCGAGTGATTTATGTGGCCTTTTGCTGTTATACAGCACCAGATATTCAGCCATTCTTTGATTAAACAAATTCAGGTCCTCAAAAAGCAACAATTCATTGAATTCAATAAATTGTTCTCTAAGTGTCCGGTTAAATCGCTCACAGGTCGCATTCATTTTCGGTGTGTACGGATAGGTCCAGATGTGTTTAATCGAGGCTTCCTGTAGCGTTTTATCAAAGTTACCGAGGAACTCCTTACCGTTGTCAGTGACAACTTGTCTGATAGCGACAGGAAAGAGCTTTGTGGCCTTGCTGAAGAAATGGCTGGTAATATCGCTGTTGAGTGAAGGGACCGCAAGGGCCAGCGCATAGTCGCTGTGCTCGTCGATCATGGTAATGATATAGCGGCGTAGGTCCCCCATCCTGAGTTCAATCGCGTCCATCCCTATGAGTTCGCCTGTTTTTACCGGGCGGTATTGTTTTGGTCTTCTGGGCTTCACTGAGCGTTTTTTTATCAACCGGGCTTTGCCCCTGGCGCTGAGGCGTACGGGGATCATCCGCATTTTATCGTGAGCACCAGCAATGATTCTTCCAATGGTTGACGTGCTGGGACAGGTAAAATGCCGCGCTTCACACCATGGTTTCAGCCTGACAAAAATCTGCTCTTTGCCGAGATTGGGTAACTCAGTTCTCAGACGCCTGATCTCCTTGAGTACATCAGGATGCCAGTGCCTTGAACGGCGAACCAGAGGGGCTTTGCTTCTTGGAATTAGTGCTTCTGGACCACCGGTGCGCAGTAACCGGCGCCACCAGTAGAGTGTTCGCGTTGATACGTCTAAAGCATCAGCTGCGGCACGGATCCCGTGCTTATCCCAGAAGTTCAGAGCCTTCATTCTTAACTTCGCAATCTCGGGCATAAGAGAGTGTTTCATCGCATAAGCAGTTGCTGACGATCGGCGTCCTGATTGCTTTCGCGCCGCTGGCTCTGGCGAGCGCCCAGACCGATATTTCCGTTTCCGACCATAGCTGGATCAAAGGTCAGCAGGACGCGCTGGCCGCCATGAAGGAAGACCTGCAGGGCCATCCGGCAACAGATTGGTCTGTGTTGCCACAGCGACAACAGGATCTGATTAGCCGCCTGCAGGGCGATATCGCCGCGCAAACCAACGCTATGGGGGAAAAAGACACGTTCCCGGCTATTTACTTTGTGAGCCTCGGTATTCCGCGCGAAGGTCTGCTGTCCATGCTGAAGGATGCCCGTCGTTTCAACATACCGCCAACGTTGCGTGGACTGGTCAATAACGACATGCGACAGACTGCGGCGGCCATGTTTGAGCTGAATAAGGAGGACAAGGACGCCGGCGTACAAATCGATCCAACGTTATTCACTCAGTACAACATCACCACGGTGCCCGCCCTGGTGGTGACCTGCCCTGGCCATCATGACGTTATCCGGGGAAGTCTGCCCCTGCAGCAGGCGCTGGAAAAGGTGGCAGAAAGCGGTGATTGTGCAGCAACAGCCCGCCATCTCCTGGAGGCTGCCAGATGAAAAAACTCCTTTCAACGATGCTGATGCTTTTCCCGCTCCTGGCTGGTGCAGCCGATCCAGCCTTTGAGGCGGGTGCGAGTTTTGGCAAGGGCAATGCCTCCGCCGGTACGGGGGTCCTGAAAAATCCGGGTACCGTCACAGGAACAATACCAGGCTATACCGCTAACCCACCGGAGAAAGGGTATTACGGCGGTGTGAATGGCGGCGACGGCGGACTGGCAAACAAAGGGCAGGCGGCCTTGCAGGGAAATGATGCGGCACAGTCGGTGATCAGTTCCGGTACCAAAAACCCGGCCCCCACAATTGACCCGAACGCCCCCTTTATTACCATCGGAAAAAATGCGGAGGGTACGGCAGGCGGGATCATGAATGGCACCAGTCAGCAGTGTAAGGAGACGACGGTATCAAAATCGACGTTTGAGAACTTTACCTGCGATCGGGATGTGGCCACCATCCAGACGTGCGGAAGAACAGCCAGTATCACCGGGCATTATGAGGATAACTACAGCTATAAGACCATCACCATTGATTCAGACAATCTGGACGTCAGCAGCCCGGAAGTGTCGTACAGCATGCCGGAAGGAACGGTGTATTCAGCGACGATGAATTACACGTTCAAGAAACATTTAGCGTTCAGCAACGATCTCTGGTTCAGGGTCTGGATGACGGCACCAAGCCACCTTTCACCATTCGGGAGTGGATGACGCAGGAGCGTTATGACAACAGTTGGCTGTTTATTTCCACTCAGGCCCGACATCGCAAGAGTGTGCGACCACTGATCTCACTTTGGGTGTCGCTGGCCACATTGTTACTGCAGAGCATGGGGGAAAACAGTGAGCGCCGCGTGTGGTTCATTCTTGATGAAGCCCCGAGCCTTCAGCGCATCCCGGAGCTGGCTGAAACGCTGGCGGAAGCACGTAAATTCGGCGGATGTTTCGTGCTGGGAATGCAGAACATGGCGCAACTGGTTCACGTCTACGGCCGCGAGCTGGCAAAAAGCATCTTTGACCTGATGAACACCCGTATGTACGGACGTTCGCCGAGCGCCGAGATGGCCAAAGTAGTTGAAGAGGAGCTGGGCAACCAGCGTAAGCGCAAAATCCGTGAGCAGAACAGCTACGGTCTGGATCAGGTGCGTGACGGTGTGTCGCTCGGTAAGGACGAGGTGAATAACCCGATTGTCGACTACGAGCAAATCATGCGTCTGCCAAACCTCAACTTCTACGTGCGCCTCCCGGGTGAGTATCCGGTCGTCCGTCTGAAGCTGAAATACCGTCCATTCAAAAAACGCCATGCTGGCCTTATCGAGCGCAATATCCGCGATGCGCTCAGCCCGGAGCTGGAGAGGGTTATTCAGGAGAATGAGCGTGCAGCGGCCATTGCAGGTCTGACGTTCCCGACCGGTGACGAAGTGCTGGAGAAGGGGAGCGAGACATCCTCTGCAGATGACGGTCCCGCTCCGGTTTCTTCTGCAGGGGCATCCGGCTCACAGGCAACACCGGTCGTCGAAAAAGTGGCTCGTACCCGAATGGAGGAACCGAAACCCTCGCGCAGCGCTGCGCCTGAACGGAAGCCAGTACCAGTCAGGGAGCCAGACATATCGCGAAAAGAACCAGCAGTAACTGAAAATCACAGGCCGGTGACAGCCCCTGTCACCGGAGACAAAAAAGACAATGTTGTCTCTCTTCGGCCCTCGAAACCTGCACCAAATCATCAAAAAGGGACCGCGTCCCTTAATCCGGAAATTCCAGCAGCACTGCAAAAAATCCGCAGCAGAACCCAGCTGGATATTCCCTCCGAGCCTGCTGCGGCTGGCGCGCTGGGAATGCTGAAACGGCGGCTCAGTACCGGAGCCACCTCAGACGGAGGCGAAGATCAGGCCAGCGAGAATGCGGGCGAATCCATGAACCTGGATATGAAGGTGACGGCACTGCCTGACGGTGGCCTGAGTCTGACGACGGCAGGGAAGTCAGTGACACCGCAAACCCCGGATGAAGCCCACAGCACACATCGCAAGCTGGCGCAGGAAGAAGAGAACATTTTACTTCACCGTCACGCGGACGATCCGGGTTACGACGAAAACGACCATTACTATTACGACAGAGAGCCTGAATTATGATGTCAGTCGCCCCAGTAGCGTCAGCCGGCGAGGCTGCAGGCTACTACAGCAATTCCGATAACTACTATTTTCTGGGCAGCCTTCAGAGCCTCTGGATGGGGGAAGGTGCAAAAGCGCTGGGCCTTGAGGGCAATGTCCGTGGCGATGATCTGACGGCCGTGCTCGAGGGGCGTCTTCCGGACGGCTCACGGCTTGGCAAGGAGGTTAACGGACAGCATGTCCACCGCCCGGGTCATGACCTGACCTTTTCAGCCCCCAAAAGCGTGTCTATTCTGGCACTCATCGGTAACGATAAAGAAATGGTGGAGGCGCATAATCACGCCGTCCGTGTGGCGGCCGGCTATGTGGAGAAGCTCATCTCGGCCCGCGATACGAAAGACGGCGTTACGTCCATCGTACACACCGGCAAGATGGTAGCGGCCGCCTATACGCATGATACCTCGCGCAATCTTGACCCGCAGCTGCACACCCATCTCCTGATTGCCAACATGACGGAGTATGCGGGCAAATGGAAAGCCCTGGCCACGGACTATATCCATAACGCCGGCTTTATCGAGACCGTCATGAAGCACCAGGTCACGCTCGGGAAAATCTATCGCAGCGCGCTGCGTGAGCGGGTTGAAGCACTCGGTCATGAAGTGGAAGAAGTAGGCAAGCATGGTATGTGGGAGATCATGGGCGTTCCGGAAGACGTCAGGGACGAATATTCTTCACGGGGCCGGGAAATTCAGGGGGCCGTGGGGGCTGAAGCCACGCTGCGCAGCCGGGATGTGGCCGCCAAAGACACCCGCAGGGCGAAAGTTGACCCTTCACGTATGCGCCTGATGGAGCGCTGGCTGGGCCAGATGAAGGAGAAGGGATTTGACCTGAAGGCGTATCAGGAGAGCGTGGTGCCGCGTGATGCAGGTCTTCGTGAGACCGCGACTCATCCGGAGCGAGATCACCTGGCTAAGCCGGTTCCTGCCGGGCCTGAACTGGCTTCTCTGCAGACGTCGTCCACGGCAGAAAAGAGCGTCGATACACCTGCTCAACCCGCAGAACGGGAGAGCCAGTCCCGTCAGCCTGTACCACAGCAGATTGACACGCTGAGTCAGCCGGCACAGACCAGACCCGAAAAGACGCCGGCGACCAGGAGCTTTCCTGCAGCGCAGCTGGACACTGAAATACCCCGCCCGGAACTGACTGAGGCTGTCCGTCTGGCCATCTCGCAGCTCAGCGACAGTAAAACGCGCTTCACCTTTGGCGAGCTGATGATGACCACGGCGGAGCTGAGCGAACAGCTGCCGGAGATTCAGGATATTCGCGTGGCCATCGATGCGGCGCTGAAGGACGGCATGATTGTGCCGCTGGACAGTGAGAAAGGGGTCTTCACCTCCCGTATTCACCTGCTGGATGAACTCTCGATCCAGGCGCTGAGTCAGGAACATCTCAAATCCACAAAAGTCGTCAGTTTCACCCGTCCGGCGCAGTACGCGCCGGCGGCGCTGGAAGTCGTGGAGAAAGACGCCCTGGTTCTGATGAATGCCCCGTCAGGCGTAGCGGGTATCCGGGACCTGACCGCGCAGCTGGCCGGTATTGCCGGCGCGAACGGTCGTGACGTTCAGGTGCTGGCCAGCTCTGCCGAGCGCGCCATTTCGCTGGCGAAATCCGACGATTTGCGGGAACGGATTATCAGCCGGCAGCATGTTCTGAGCGGTGATTTCCACCTGAAACCCCAGAGCACGCTGATTATCGAAGGGGCAGAGCGTCTGGGGCTAAAGGAGACGCTGGTTCTGCTGGGCGAAGCGCGCGCGCAGGACGCACAGCTGGTCTTTCTCGACAGTGCCGGGCGTCAGGCGAACGGTAATGCCATGTCCGTACTGGAGTCCGCGGGGGTTGCCCGCTCCCGCCGCACTGAGCCGGCGCCCAGACTGGAGGCCGAAGTGGTCAGTATTCCGAACAAACGCGACCGTTACGAGGCGCTGGCCAACCGGTTTGCAGAGCTGAGCGGAGGAACTGAAAACGTCACCGCCGTCGTGGTCGGCAGACGTGAACAGGCACAGCTGACGGGCCTGGTACGTGAGGCGCTGCAGAACGCAGGGCAGCTGGGCCGCGATGGCGTGGAGATAGAGGCCCGGCAGCCGGTCTGGCTCGACAGCAAAACGCGCCGCATGCCCGGTTCATACCGTCCCGGCATGGTGCTTGAAGATCGCGCGGACGCAAAAGAGCGTAAGTCCTATGTGATTGACCGGGTGCATGAGGATACGCGAGTCCTCTCGCTCATCGATGGTGATGGCGTGCTGACCCGGATGAAAATCGGTGATATCAGCGCTGACTGGCGTCTCTTCAGCCGTGAAACCCTCAGCGTGGCCACCGGCGAAAAACTGCTGTCCGTGGCGGGCGACCGCGAGCACAGCCTGAAGGCCAAAGATCGTCTTGAGGTGACCGGGATAAGTGAAAAGGGGATTGAGGTGAAACGGGGGGAAGACACCCTGACGCTGCCAAAAGACCAGCCGCTCTATCTGTCACATGCTTACGTGACCGCGCCGGGTGGACGGGATAACGACACCGGGGTGGTCCTGGCCGCGCTGAACAGCCGCGACATATCGACCCAGACCATGAACTCATTGGCACAGAGTGGCCACCGGGCGGAAGTGTTCACAGCCGAAGTACAGGACCGGGCTGAAGCCCGGCTGCAGCGCATGAAGACAAATGCCTCTCCCGTGCAGCTGGTCAGAAACCTGAGCGGTCACCAGGACATCAGTCAGGCGGTTGATTCACTACATGACAGAGTCCGGACTGACGCGGGCCTGGCCGTCTGGCGTGCCATTAACGACCAGCGCACCGTGGTGATCAGCGAGCTTAAGCTGGCGACGGAAGCGCAGAAATATCATCCCGACCTTGAAGCCATCGGGAATGAAATTGGCGCGATGATTAAAAATGGCGAGCTGTTGTCCGTATCCGCAGGGGGAGAGCCGGTACTGGTTTCCCGGTCCACCTGGGAGATGGAGAAAGCCATTCTGCGTGTGGTGGAGGAAGGGAAAGGTACGCAGCAGCCGTTGCTGGAACAGGTACCGGAGGCCGTGCTGAACGGCCTGACGGATGGACAGAAAAAGGCGACCACCCTGGTGCTGGGTACCACGGATCAGTTTATCGGGATTCAGGGCTATGCTGGCGTGGGGAAAACCACTCAACTGAAGGCGGTGATATCTGCACTGGAGACCCTACCGGCGGACGTTCGTCCGGTGATGACGGGGCTTGCTCCTACGCACCAGGCGGTGAAAGAAATGAGCGACGTCGGTGTCCGGGCGCAGACCATCAAATCCTTTGTCGTTGAGCATGACCAGGCGACGGCCGGAGGCGGGAAGCCTGACTATAAAGGACAGGTGTTTCTTATCGATGAGTCATCAATGGCAGGCAACCAGGATACGGCGGCACTGTTCCAGGCCATTGCCAGCGGCGGCGGACGTGCAGTCTCGATGGGGGATATCGACCAGTTTGAAGCGGTCGACGTGGGCGCGCCGTTTAAGCTGATGCAGGAGCGCAGCCCGATGGATGTGGCCATCATGAAGCAAATCGTCCGTCAGAAAGACCTGCAGCTGCGCGGCGCCGTTCACGACATCATTGATAACCGGATCGATGCGGCCCTGCAGCGGATTGAAACCCAGCCGGCTGACCGCGTGGCGCGTAGCGCTTCAGCCGCGCTCCCGGAGAGTGCGATTCAGGAAACGGAAACGCCTGTTAACGACATCGTGGCTGACTGGAAGGACCGGACACCGGAGGCGCGGTCCCGTACGCTCATCATTGCGCAGCTGAACGCCGACCGTAAGGCGATAAATGCCGGCATCCATGCCACGCTGGCAGCGCGGGGAGAACTGGGGGAGAAGGCCATTAAGGTGCCTGTGCTCGATAAAATCACCCATACCCGCCATGCGTTCAATAAAACAGAGGCCTGGGAGCCGGGAATGGTGGTTAAACGCGGTGACCGCTACCAGGATGTGGTGGCCGTTGACCGTAACGGCAGCACGGTGACGGTACGTGATGAGGAAGGGAAGATTGCTCTGGTTTCACCGAAGGAGCTGATCACCGGTGACGTGCAGCTGTTTCGCCGCAGCGAGATGGAAGTCCGTTCCGGCGATCTGCTTAAGTTCACGGCGACCGATCGCGAACAGGGGCAGATGGCCAACCAGCGCTATACGGTGGAGTCGGTCAGCGAGGAGGGGAATATCCGTCTGAAGGGGGAGAACGGTCGCGTCACCATCAATCCGGAGAAGGTCCGGGCGCAGCAGCATCTCGACTACGGCTGGGCCGTCACCGGCTACGGCGCACAGGGGGCCAGTAGCGATTATGTCATTGCGCTTGAGGGCACGAAAGACGGACGTAAGGCACTGGCTTCCCGTCGTGCCTTCTACATTTCAGCCTCACGCGTGAAAGAGCACGTCCAGATATACACCGACGGGAAAGCGGACTGGGTTAAGGCGGTAAAAACGCCGGAGCGTGATATCAAAACGGCGCACGATGCGCTGGCACCAGAAACGCAGCGCAAACAGGCGAAAGCCATCTGGGCAATGGGGCAGCCGGTGAATAAAACGGCCATCGGTCGCGCCTGGGTGCGCCATCAGGGCATGCAGGATGCGTCACTGACGGCAAAAATCATCCCGGCCACCCGGCGCTTTCCTGAACCGGCGCTGGCGCTGCCGGTGTATGACAACAATGGCAGGAGTGCGGGCCTGGCCCTGGTTTCCCTGGTTGCCAGCCCGGAAGGACGGATGACGCAGGGTGAGACCCGGATGGTCATGACAGAACGCGCCCGTGGCGCCGTGCTGCAGCGGAGTCAGTCCGGAAACACGATAGTGGCCAGCGACCTGACGGCTGCACTCGATGCAGTACGAAATAATCCAAAGGACGGCGTGGTCTGGCAAACCGGTGATGAACCACCTTCAGCATGGCTGCTTAAGGTAAGCGGTGGGACAAAACAGGATGTGTCACCAGGTATTGTCTCCACGCTGACGGACGAACAGAGCGTACAGCAGCTGCGTGAGCAAATGCTGGCAGACCTGGTTCGCAATGAAGAAGCCAGTCGGAGCAGGCAGCCGGAGTCGTTGCTAGCGGAAGTTCCACAGGAAGAGGTGATCAGACTGAAACCGGAAGACATTAACCCGCGTAAACCGGAACCACTCAACCCAGATGCAGATGTAATCGCCAGGGTGAGAGGTGAGGAAAACACCGATGGACGGGAAATAAAAGCCGCTGCAGGCGTCAGAAGTGAGCTGGAAGGTGCTGACAAGGCATCCGGTGAACAGTCGCGGGCATCGCGTGTGATTGCAGATCTGGCAAACGCGGAACGCGACATGCTCAGGGCGGCAGAAAATACTGAACGCGGCCGCACGCCGGAGCGTGAAGAACAGACTCTCACCCGAACCATTCAGAAAGAACGTTAATCCCCTTTTGACCATGAGAATCAATCTATGAAAGCAAACAAATTAACTGCATTAATAGTTACAACATACATTGGCTTTGTTTCAATGGCACACGCTTCGGCCCCTCAGGCGGTATTCAGTCCGGAGCAGGAGGCTCGTATCGGAGAAATCGCTGCCGACTATCTGATCTCCCACCCGGAGATTCTCGTGACGGTCAGTCAAAAGCTGCAGGAACAGCAGGAGGTACGTAAGCAGAAAATGTTTGCACTCAGCGTGATGGAGAATCAGGCGAACCTTCTGCATGATCCGGACACACCGGCTTACGGGCCTGAAAATGCAAAAGTCGCGGTGATTGAATTCTTTGATTACCAGTGCGTGTTCTGCAGCCGCTTTGCGCCGGAGCTGGAGAAGGTTATGAAAGCGCAGCCGGACGTCCGCTACCACTTTAAGGAGTGGCCAATTTTTGGTGGTCGCTGGGAAGCTTCATTTCAGGCAGCACAGCAGGGGCTGACGGTCTGGCAAAAGAAAGGGCCGCAGGCCTATGTCACCTATCACAATGCCATCTACGCCACCGGTCATAATGAAGGCAAACTGACGGCGGAGGATATTCACGGAGCAGCGTCAAAGGCGGGACTGACCACCCCAGCTCCTGGCGACCATACCGCATCCCTGGAGAAAAACAGTAACCTGGCTGAGGCGCTGGGACTCACCGGAACGCCGGGGATCATCGTCATGCCCGTTAGCGGAGCGACTCCTGATACCATCACGGTTTTCCCGGAAGCCGTAACCGCTGAAAGACTCCAGGCAGCAATCCTGAAAGCCACGGCCAGATAGAGGATTTCAATTTCCTGTTTGCTGTGCCAGCCACATATGCAACCAACTTTTTTTAGCATATAGTTAAGTTCAGTAGTAAAATGCAGCGCCTCGTCGAGAGATGATGATTATGGAGTCCGTCGTCGTGAAATTTAAAATCCAGCACTTGCAGGCCGCAGTGGCACTGGTTCTTGCCAGTTTCCAGCCGCAACCCAAAGCGGTTGCGTGTCAGCCTACGATTGTTGAACGGGTTTACGAAATGGGCTCCAGAGTCAACAAAACCGATATCAGCGAGCTCACTGTTGCTCTCAATGACGTAGCTGAAGAATTACGCTCAAGTCGCATTGAGCTGGCCCGGTATGCAGACAGCGATTTCTCCGGCGCTATCAAAGTCGCCAGCGACATCAGAAATCATACTATCCATGTCGCAGGTATCGCAGAGTCCTTTGTTCTGATGTTGCCGGAAAAAAACATCATTCAGTCGTATGACAGGAATTCTGTTGAGTTTGCGTTCTTTAAGGCCATTAAGATGGTCAGTCTTGCGACCAAAAACTACCTTAGTCTGATTGATCAAATCACGCGAACGACAGAAGTGCGTGACTCTGGAATCAACCTCTCGGCCATGAATCACCTGCTGGATTCAGGCGACAGGGCTGCGGCCAAATGGCGTTAACGGCTGAGTACAGTCATGTCACGTGGGATTCGTTTTTCCAGCCCACGTTTGCCGTTTACCCTGAGCTGGAGAGTCAGCTACAGGCAGAGTTCATCACGTATAAATCAACTGGCGCACCGTCGAATCTCCTTGGAAGGGACGCCCCCTTTGATTTCCCGCCATTCGCTGTCGATGCTAACGTCCAGCATATTCACGTTAATCTGCATTTCCAGCTCACCTGGAGTGCCAGACAAGAGAATTACAACCGTACCTCAGATCATTATCTCATTTACACAGAACACATGTGGGATAGCGGCCGCTTTCTGCTGATGGGGCTGATAACACCGGCTCATGAACGTATGCCAGCGAGAGATACCCGGTTACTCAGCTACTTTTCTGAAGTTGCAGAAGATTTTCACGCTTCATAACCCTCAAAATCACATATGGTACCCGGCGAAAGAACGAAAAGGACCGGCCATCCCGCATATCCAAACCACCCCGGTTCAGAAGGGGAAGCAGGATAACCGGCAGACCTACTTTAACGGAAGTTCCACTGTTGAACCATTCGAGAAAATCGCGCAGCCTGCGAGCATCTTTGCACACTATCTTGTTAACTTATCATCTTGGTATGTTATTAAGTTCATATCAGATCCAGACGGTCACGAGCCGTGCGCAGGCGCGCTTCGCCGCGGCGATCGTACTGCTGGGTGGTGGTGACGCTGGCATGCCCCATGGCATCCTTTACAGTGATTAAGTCCTCGCCGTTATCCAGCATGGAGGTCGCAAAGGTTCGCCTTAAATCGTGCGGTGCGCATTTTGCAATCCCAGCCAGGCGCTGGCGCACCTGCAGGACATGGTACACCGTCTGGTCGGTAAGCCGGTCGTTCGTCAGGGTGTCAAAGCGGCGGATACGGGTGAATAGCGGCCCGTCTTTTTCTCCCCGCACGTCATCGATCCACTTTCTGAGCCGCTGCCAGGTGCCCGCCGGCATATAGGCCAGCCTTTCCTTGTTCCCCTTACCCAGTACCCTGAGCGCCCGCTCATCTGTGACAATGTCACACAAATCGAGCCCCACGGCCTCCGAGCGTCGCAGGCCGCAGCCGAGAATGACACCCAGCATCGCCGCATCGCGCACCCCAATGCTGGAGTCATCGGCCTCG
The DNA here is from genome assembly GCF_001463365.1 of Enterobacter sp. 50793107. Taxonomy (NCBI): domain Bacteria; kingdom Pseudomonadati; phylum Pseudomonadota; class Gammaproteobacteria; order Enterobacterales; family Enterobacteriaceae; genus Enterobacter; species Enterobacter sp. 50793107. The sequence goes on from NZ_LNII01000164.1 coordinate 12,704, forward strand.
CAAGCACCGAACAGCGCCCGGATCTCCTCCGGCGGCAGGGCCCGGCCGCGCGGAAGACGGCTGCCGCGCAGGTTACGGACCGCCCGGATGTGCTGGAAGCTCTCCACGTCCATCAGCCTGAGCATCCAGGCTTCCTTCGCCACGCCCTTGAGTGCCGAAAGATAGGTGTTGACGGTGGCGGTGGCCCGGCCGGTGTCGCGCAGCAGTTCGGTCACGGCCATCACGTGATGGCGCCGCAGGCTGCCCCAGCTGCAGGACTCCAGGGAGGCAGCTCCGAGCATAACGGCGACGATGTTCAGGAACGAGGCCATGGTCTGCCGGCTGCGGTGGGAATTGAGTGAAAGCAGGTAGGCCCGGGCCGGGCTGACCGGGGCATTCTCACCTGACAGCGCCGGCAGGAATTCCTCACTGGCTGCGGGCAGACTCAGCTCCGGTTCGTCATCGGGAATCAGGATCATGTCGGGCTCCGTCCGGCGCGCTGCGTAAAAAATCGGGGGCAAACTTACTGTCAGAGCGTACCGCAGAAAGTCTACTTTTTCAAAGGTACATTTTAATAAGCAGAAAAAACTGAAACCATTCTTCGGTCATTGCAGCTCGAACAGCTGTTGACGGTCAGATTCGGGTAGGTGCCTGTACGCTGTAACGCTGCTAATTTAGCTTAACCACCATAATAAAGAGGGAATGTTAACAATGAATCAAAAATGGAAGACGCTGTTAATTTCGGTATTAACTCCGTCTGGCATCATATCAGGGATCGCGCTGACTGTGCTCTGGGGATATTTCAGTCGTCTTGACAGACTCGATGTTTTCTTTGAGGTGATGAGCATCAAGAGTCTATTCGCTATGGTCTGCTGCGCAGCCGTATTCTCATTAGCGATTCTGTTATTTATCTTTTTTATAATCTCTATATTCATGCCGATTATCATTCCTCTGGACATCAATAATCTTCCTACATACAATAAAATTCAGAATAACTTTTTATCGATACTGATGCTGTCAGGACTGTTCCCGATGGCGTTTATCTATGTATTTTACTATGCTTTCGATTTCAGCCAGGCCGTAAAAAATAATTCAGGCTGGCTGTCTTTGCTAAGTATCGGTGTACTGACCATAATTATTTCCTGCCTGATAAGCCGAAAATATCTAGAACACGACTTATCAATTAAAAATACGAAGGTGAGATGGATGCGGCGATGCCAGATTTATGTGGCCATCCCGCTCTGTATAGCACTGCTGGCGCATCTTCAGGTGTTTCCACTGGAAATAGTATTCAGGAATATTTCTGCTTCAACTGAAAAGGTAAGTTTCAGGATCGTGGCCGGAATGGCGTTCATGTCTTATATGGTTTTTTTTATGACAATTTTGCCTGGCCTCGTTTACCTCAGAATGGATGCCAAGGATAAACTCCCCAAAAAAATTAGCACTTCCCTGATAGTGTCTCTGATGATACTGTTATTTATTTCTACAAAAATAACTGTTTTACCTGTTATATTTACTCATTCCGTCATTAAACTTTCAGGTATAAGTGATTTCAGCACCCACAGCTATATTATAAAATCTAGCGAGTATCCGGAGGAGTTTTTTTCTAATTCAGTTTGGGATAGGAAAAAAATCAAAGCAGGAGAATATTACTCGGTTCGGGCTGTTTCTATATTTACCACCAATCAATTCAGTTTTCTTTGCCCTGAAGAAATAATCAAATCCTATAGGGAAAGCTGGAAATTTAATCCGCTGGATTCTGAGTTCGATACAGATGTCAGGCTTAAACTCCAGAAAGATGCCGCTTACTGCGTACCGGTTTCAGCGACAGCTGTAAAACGCTGGGATGTTCCACTCCAGTAACCGAAGTTTGCAACTTCGTTCCTAATAAGGGTATAAGTACGAAACTTATACCCTTCATTATCATTTCCCGGTAGATTTACTGGGTTTCAATCCGGGTGTATTACCGGGCGTATCCTTATTATCGCGACGACGTTGATCTGGCTTTCCTGTTGACTTGGCAATTGGTTTGGGACCTGGTTTTAAACCCATGATACGGATTCCTGAGTTTCAGAGGGACATCCTCAATATACATATATGGGATCCACTGTACCTTATCAAGTTATAAACGCAAAATGTTCCCGACAGATGACCGGTACGGAAGATTATATCTCTGCCGATCAAGGATGCGTCGAAAAAATGGAGTATACCGCTCCAGAACTGGCGACTGGCGATTAGTGGTTTTATTATCGAGTTCGGTGACTGCCTTAGCGATCACCTTTCATATATTGGAAGTTACACAGAATTTCAGGCTTAAAAAAACAAAAGGAACATCTTGAGAACCTTTAGAGGATAAATCTGATTGTTTTGCCGGATTAAACTTCACTATTTATTAAAATTCGCATTTTGCAGCTTCGCTCCCACTAGGCCGTAAAGGAGGGCGGCAGGGTAGAGCCACAAAACTATTCACTTTTATAAACAACTTGAGCTTTGCGCATTAAACCCTTGCCGCAGGCGGTGAACCGCATATCCGGCACAGACAGTCAGTTTTTCTGGCAGCTTAAATTTGACACAGCTTAATATAGTGATTCATTAAACAGGTTCAGTATTCTGCCAGAACGTTTTAGTCGTTATGGGCGTCCGTTGTAGTGGCACACTAAATTTGGCCACCTGATGAAAGGTGATATTCTCACCACAACACAAAACAGGTGACTTAATGAACAAGAAAACCAAACGAACCTTCCCCCCTGAGTTCAGGCTGGAATGTGCACAGCTGATTGTTGATAAGGGCTACTCATATCGACAGGCCAGTGAAGCGATGAATGTCGGTTCAACCACGCTTGAGAGCTGGGTACGCCAGCTCAGGCGAGAGCGCCAGGGGATTACGCCCTCTGCCACACCCATTACTCCAGACCAGCAACGTATCCGCGAGCTGGAAAAGCAAGTTCGCCGTCTGGAGGAACAAAATACGATATTAAAAAAGGCTACCGCGCTCTTAATGTCCGACTCGCTGAACGGTTCACGATAGCCGCCAGACTAAGTGACAGCCACACGGTTGTCAGCCTGTGTTCTGCTCTGGAAATACACCGCAGCAGTTACCGGTACTGGCGAAAACGACGCGATACGGTTAATCCGGCACGAGTCAGGTTGTGCAGCGAAATACGCCGGGCGTGGAACCAAAGTCGGGGCTCTGCGGGCGCGCGCACTCTGGCTGAAATGCTGACTCAAAACGGCGTCCCGATGAGCCGTTACCGTGCCGGGCGTCTGATGAAATATCTGAACCTGAGCAGTTGTCAGCCCGGAAAACATCAGTATAAAAATGCCCGTCAGGAGCATACCAGCCTGCCGAATCTGCTTGAGCGTCAGTTCGCAGTACCGGAGCCAGACCGGGTATGGTGTGGAGATATTACGTATCTCTGGGCAGGAAATCGCTGGTGCTATCTGGCGGTTGTTATGGATCTTTTTGCCCGCAGGGTTATCGGCTGGAGTCTGTCAGCGCATGCCGATACCGCACTGATAAGCAGTGCCCTGCGGATGGCCTATGAGACGCGTGGCCAACCCCGGGATGTCATGTTCCATAGCGACCAGGGAAGCCAGTATACAGGCCTTAAATATCAACAACTTCTCTGGCGTTGCAGAATAAATCAAAGCGTCAGTCGGCGGGGAAACTGCTGGGATAACAGCCCCATGGAACGCTTCTTCCGCAGTCTGAAAACAGAATGGGTGCCAACGAATGGTTACGCAGGCAAGGACGAGGCCCGGCAGCAAATTAATGATTACATATTGAACTACTACAACAGCGTCAGACCTCACCATTATAACGGTGGGCTGACGCCGGAAGAGTCAGAGAACAGATACCATTTTTACTGTAAAACTGTGGCCAGTATTACTTGACCACTACACGTTAGTTTTCTACTAACTGAACGACGACTAGCCTGCCGCCTTCCTCCTTTGACAGAACAAACTGAGCGTTATTCGTCAGTTCAATTTTTTCACCAATGGCAATCTGTCGTTTATCCGGTAATGACATAAGCCCATTTATGCCTTCATTTACTAACCACCACTGATCGTTATGGAAAACAAAATACCCAACTCGTTTCCTTTGTGCATCGGTTGTGCGCTCATTTGGCGCAATGAGGCGATTCACATGCCACGCATAGATTGACTGCCCGCTCCACACCATCAACCGGTGATCGTCAGGACGATAACTGCCTTCCTTTCGGGATGAATATAAATTTAGAACCGGTAATTTACCCTTGTATGGCGTACCGCAGTAGGGACAAACCGGCTTTGTCTTACCTGAGAAAACGTACCATTTCTGTTCACACGCCTTGTTCTGGCAGGGCTGTATCAGATCGACTGTTTTAACCAGGGCACTTTCCCACTCATCGGCGGTCGGGCGTTTAGTGGCATCGTGTAAGCCATCAATAAAGGCGCGTTCAAACAAAGGCGTCAGATAAGGGCCCATGATGGTGTAAGGAATTTTCTCCGGGTCAGCCCAGGGCAGTGAAAAGGAGGATAGCTGACTGACTTTGACTGCATTGCTTTTGTCTGTCGGATGTTCAATGAAGAGTGCCTTCTCACCCATAGATAAGGTCTCATCACGTACTTCATCCGACATGTCATGTATTTTTCCGCCACGTAGCGGATGACGGAAGAACAGATACATGTAGATAAGCACCGACAGCGCATGACGGTCAGTAGAAATGCTTGGCAATACGCGGTTCGGATCCTCTTTGGAAAGATGGCTGGTTTTCACCACTTCCGGAGCGATAAAATCCGGGGTGCCCACGACGTCGGGAGGATACTTTCCAGGGACAACCAGGCCGTCTACGTCAATGATGCAGGCATGTCCCATTTCTGGATCGATAAGCACGTTTTTATAGCTTAGATCGCTGTGACAGAGACCTGCCGCATGCATCCTTCTGACGGCTCTTGTTAGCAGCAGACAGACCTTGAGATAGGTAAGCGTATTGCCTCGTTCACGTGGGTCGAGAAATTTATTCTGGTTGCTGGCGCTGGCAAACCATTTGCCTTCCTTTTCACGGCCTTTTATGCCAAGAAAATCATCGTTTTTAGAGCCGTATTTAAAGAAAAAGTAGCTTTTGTAGGTTGGAACCACGATGCCGATTTTATCCCCATGCTCAACAACGTGGGTCGGCCAGCAAAACAGGTCCTTCCAGTATTCACCTCCGGACTGGCCAAAAATGTTTTGCCTGTAGCGTCCGGTGATCATATCAATCCGATCCCGGGCCTGCTCGTTCTGCGGTTTATGATAAAAAGCGACGACGTATGATTTATCAGGCGAGAAGTAAACATCCTTCATCGAGCCCGAACCAATTTCCTCGTCAACATACTGGACTGTTTCGCCGTCCTTTGTTTTGCACGTAACAATATTTGCCATATTGATCACCGAAGAAGCGTATCCCTTACCACAACACCGCAATAGTGCGGTCATCGTGGTTCCCTGTGGAGAAAAAGTTAAGCCAGTCGCCTAACCTCTCAGGCGCAATACTGGCGTCTGTAAGGACAGGGATGAGCTCATCAAGGAGACGGGTCCATTTTTCGTCACTGCGAAGCCCGTTATCTGTCTCAAACAGAGGGTCTGATACGCCATCTGTCATGAGGATCAAGTGAGATACATCATTCCATTTACCCACGCTGATGCGGCCGCTAAACGAGGGGTCTGCGATAATGCTCTGGTCAAGAAAGCGGGTTTGTCCTGCGTATTCTCCGCTATCGGGATTTCCCAGTATCCTGACTTTACCGGAAGGGCTGTATGCACCTATCGCACCATCACCAAGCCAGAATGCAGCCGCAAACAGCTCATTATCAGTTCGTAGCGCTACAGTTGCCAGTAGGGTTGTTGAATAGGATTTCACAGGTTGTTCTGCACAAATGGCTTCGTTCTGGATACTGTTGACCGCGAGCGTAGCTGCCTGTTTAAAATGATGAAGCATGGCGTTTATGGTTGCCTGCTGATCGCTCCCTTCCCACGCCGTGATGTGCTGCTTTAGATGGACGCCTTTCAAACCACTGAGCTGATTGAAAAGGTAATCGCCAGCCGTTTGGACTGCAATCCGGGAGCCTTCCCGGGAATTTACCGCACTACCGGCCCCGTCTGCGACCAGCATGACAGACCATCCTGTTTCCTGGCAGTGGTTGATATAGAAGTCGTCATCTCTGAAGCTCCCGGCATGCTCATGAGATCGTCCCCGGCGACTGGCGGCAGCAATACGTATGTCACCCCTGACCAGGCCAGCAGCGTCCAGATGGGACTTAGGGTAGGAAGCGCCTGCTGGTGGCTCTACCACCTTCCACAGGCTTCTCGGATCGGGATTGACTATAAAAAGCTGTTTTGTTTCGCATTCGTCGTGCGAAGCGCATGACCAGAGTACTGAAAGCTCTATATCGCCGCTTTCGGTGGGTGTACCTGTCAGCAACTTATGCTCTTTGTCAAAGGTCAGGCCAATGTTCCTGGGAAAGACAACGTCCCTGACAGTAGCCTGCTGGCCCTCATCCAGAACTATAGCAACCGGCGAAGAGAAACGTTCGCCTGCGCGGGCGTTGGGAATAACTATTTTAGCTCTCGGGGGAACGGCAGGTGGCACAGCTAATCCGGCCCGCTGCTGGCCTGTCGGTATCTGCCCGGGTTTTAATACCAGGGAAGACAGGTTTTCGTCTTCCCTCTGTGCTGGTTTATCAAATTCGTAATAAGGCATCAGCTTCCAGAACGGAGGATGAGGTTCATTTTCTGGCAGGGGTTGCAGTAATGGTGTATCGGTAGCGTCAATGCCCGGGTTATCTGCATCACTTACGACCGTTTGTTGCTGATCGGAAAGGCTGGATGCTGACGAGGGGGCGATCTCTGCGTCGTTATAACCTTCGCTAACCCGCGCAGATAAACCCTGTGCAAGGCTCTCAATCCGCTCTTTAAGCCGCATAATCTCTTCAGTAAGGGAAGGGTCGTGCGATAGAAGAAAAAGCCGCTCACCTTCTACAGGGTGGCCCAGCTCAGACAGCACTAAGCGGATAATCTTCTCTTCAAGTAAAGCATTTTGCGACATCAACCTCTCCCTCTGTTTACGTCGAAGTTAGTGTTTCCGCCATCATTGCTGAATGACAGACCTGTTTCACACCACGGGCAGATCACGTCATCCGGGCCGTCAATGCACAGCAATTTTCCGCATGAGCACAGGGCAAACGCACTGGCATTACCGCAGTGAGGGCAACCCGGTACGCCATGCAGTTCGCTGGTGTTTACCTGCAAACCGGTAGCGGTGGCATCTGACCATGCAAAATAGTCCTCATCGATGGGATAGCATCCGGCAATATTAAAGCTGTTCAGGTTCAGGCTGAAATCGAGCCCGGAAATCCTTGCTGGTGGCCGTTCATACTTCATCAGATACGGACGACGGGTCTTGCTGCAACGGCCGGTAAGCGTAACGCAGATTTCGTCGTACGCTTTTACTGGCTCGTCCTTGGCCAGCCGGACTATGTATTCAGTCTGGCTGAGCTCAGGTTGTTTGTCGTCTCCGACGCTGCGGCTGTGCGCCGTAACCGAGGCTGTGATCCATTTGATGAAGCGGGTAAAGTCCCCTTCCTGAGACTCGGTGAACAGCATGACATTCTCTGTCAGTTGCCGCAGGGTATTCAGGTCCGCTGACGGCCCCAGGCCAACGGCAATGAGATTCACTTTACTCGCGTAGTGATCCTTCCAGCGCTTCACTTCTGCGGTTGTGTCGTCAGTCGGACGTCCGTCGGTAAGGAGATACACGACGGGTTTCCAGTCGCCTTTAGCCTCATGAGTGGTTTTTCTGACCTGGGTATCAATTTGTACGGTCAGCTCACGCAATGCGGCCCCAAGGCTCGTACCGCCGCCAACGGGAAGGCGGGGAGGGTAGAACGAGGCAATTTCGTGAAGAGGTACAATCGTACGGGCTACACCGGCAAATGCGATTACCGAAACCCAGGCTGTTTCAAGTGCGTGTGGATCCTTTCTTAAATCTCCGACGATCATTTGCAGACCATCAGTCATTTTTTTCAGGTTTTCACCAATCATGGACTCTGAACAGTCCAGGACAAAAAACACGGGAAGGCGTCTCATAATTTTCCTCGTACGGCTGGTACGGCCAGCAGAAAACGTTGCTGTACAGAAAGGTGCTGCCCGGAAAGCAGCACCTTTCTGTCTGTCAGAGCACCAGCTGGATTTCTGGTGGAGGAGGGGGAAGGGTATCAGTTCCGTTATTGATCCCCGCGCTTGTGCTGCCGGAAGACACGCTGGCCGATACCCATTTAAAGAAACCTGCAAACGCGGTTGAATCTAGCGTCTCCAGAGACACAACCTTATCGGTGAGCTGTTTTAAGTGCTCATGGCCTGCTTTAGGACCAACGGCGCAGGCAATGATGGATCCGAATCCCCGGCCGCGAATCGCTTTTACCGCTTCACCGTACGCCAGGGCATCAGAAGGGGTTCCATCAGTCATCAGGAATACCAGAGGACGCCAGTCTCCTTTTGTATCACCATCTGAGCGACGTACATCCCGTTCAACACACTGCATCAGACATTCAAGGGCAGCACCGGTGAACGTCCCGCCTGCGCTTGGCACAACGATATCAGAAAACTGGAAGTCTTCCAGCGGCGTGAGAGGAATGAACTCACGCGCCCCATTGTCATAGGTGATAATGGAGATATGAACGCTTTCGAGGGCGTAGGGATCCTGGCGAAGAGCGCTAAGCATCGCCTGAATTCCAACGTTAACGGAATGGATGGACTCACCGCGCATCGAGCCGGATGTGTCGATAACAAGGTAAACAGGCAGGCGGCGCATCACATGTAATTCCTCAGGTGCGAGACAAACGAATCTGATTCTGAAGGCTCACCAATTGCCCTGAGTTTCCAGCCTGTAGCCTCGCGTATCAGCTCGGCAAAAACCATGGAGCGCTGGCTGGCGAAGGCGGGTCCGCCAGAAAGATCGAATCGTGCCATTTCAATATTACGGGCATCTACTGCCCGGATGAAGGCATTCTGAACTTTACCAAAGTGCTGCTGGAGCTTTTCACCATTGTAGATCTGAACGATGAACACAATTTTCTCGTACTGAGCGTCAAGGGAATTCAGGCGCACAATAATTTGCTCATCGTCACCGTCACCGGCTCCGGTTCGGTTATCGCCCGTCAGCCAGATATTTCCTGACTTATGGCGAAGGCTGTTGAAAAAGATGATATCGCCATTCACAAGCGTTGGTTTACCATTTTCCACATTGCCGAGATCGGTCACCTTTCCGGCTGAATTACACAGGAAAGCGATCACATCAAGGTCGTATTCTTCTTCTTTTTTACCAAAGATCCCGCCGAGGAAACCTTTCTTTTCCTCATTAATATCCCAACCCAGGCCGATAGTAACGGACGAGAGATCGTATTCATTTTTTTTCAGGCTTACGCCCTGGCCTTTGCTCAGACTGACAGACATGACATCCCCTTAATTAATAAAATTATAAGACCACGTTTACTTCTGGCGGCGGCGGTGGCAGGTCTTCAAGACCGATCACTTCTTTTTTGCTGGACTCCACTTTCTGACTGCCTACCGAAATGCTCGCACTGACCCATTTAAAGAAAGCTTTAATCGTCGAACTGTCAGCTGTATCGAGCTGAACCACGATTTCAGTGATTTCTTTGAGGACGCTGGTATCGGCATCATGCCCGGCTGCACATGCCACAACAACGCCGGTTCTGGCCGCTTTAAAGTCATTCAGGCCTTTACGCCAGTCATCATTCGGACTTCCATCCGTCATCAGGAATACAAGGGGACGCCAGTCACCTTTAGTGTCAGCCGTCGTTTTCTGTACTTCTTTGGCAATGGAGCTGGCCGTCAGGGTAAGCGCTTCGCCAAGAGAGGTGGTGCCGCTGGCTGTTAGTGCTGGCATCTGGAAACTCAGGAGGTCTGTCAGGGGGACTGCCTGTCGGGCTGAAGAATCAAAGGTGATCACTGACACGTAAGCCGTTTCGAGTGCATACGGATCCTGTTTCAGCGTGGTAAGCAGCGTCTGAACGCCATTCTTAACCGCTTCGATAGGCTCTCCGTGCATAGAGCCGGACGTGTCGAGTAGCAGATATACGGGTAAGCGTCTCAAATGTAATTCCTTCTTAAGAGATCGGAAGAGGAGAGTAGTTTCAGGAAGAGGCCAGAGTTTGTAGATTTGATAAAACGGCACGACATCTGTCGGGTGGAGATTAAATACTCAGAAGCGGCATTAAAGAAATAAGTTAACCACCATTGAATTACCGACATGTGAATGGCCTCTTATCAGAGAAAAAAATTCAGACCGTACTGGAATATAAGATTTCTGAAAAAAACTCCGGCAAAAATAAACTTTCTTATGTATGAAAATCATCATACATCACAGATCTGCATGAATGGAGTGTAAATCGCCCAAAGATTGATGTGTAGCACAAGAGGATGTCAAGACACCAGGTTTTGTAGGCAGAAAGGCGCTGCTGACATTGCGGGAGGAGAATAGATCAAAACTCCGTCACGCAGATACAGAGGTGAAATATGACAAAACCGGGGTTTTCACCCCGGTCTGAGATTTAGCGTCAGGACTTTTTAGCGCTGTATTCTTTTATCAGTTCATCAACGGAGTGCAGAGCCAGCTTCTCTACCGCTTCACTTCGGGTCGAGCCACTCAGCGCAGCCAGACGGTCAATTTTTCTTAAAATCCGCATGCGTAGCGATAATGACACGGCTGTTTTTTTATCCTTATCGAGTACGACCTTCCCTGTGGACTCACCGGTTTTCAGTTCAGCATTCTGTGCGAGCGCTTCATTCATCCGGCGAAGGGTCTTTTTATCCAGCTGGCCCGGATTAACGAGATGGTATGAATGACCTGCCTTGCTGTATTTGATCTCCGCAGAATATGACTCGCGTAGCTCTTTGAGTGCCCGGGTTAATGTCGGCTCTGAGCATTCCAGACTGGTTATAATGTCGGCAGCGGAAACGGGCTTGCCGGTGCCCAGTAAGTTGGCAAGCTTAAAAATCCGGGCCTGTCTGGTATTTAATTGCATCGTAAGATTTAGCCTGCTTAAAGGGTTAGTGGTTCAATAGGCTGAAAAATGAAGGTACTGCTCATCTTTCGAATAACCGGTTGATCGCCTAACGCTTCAACCGGATCAATGTGTTCTAAGCCTGCAAAATTTACTGACGACATCTGGCTGCGACTGCATTTGCAGGACAGGATATACTCATCCTCCAGATAGCCGGTCCGCTTACTGACCCGTTGCGTAAAGCCTGACACAATCACGTTGTCGAACGGTAGCGTATGTAAAACGATACCGACCAGGCGGAACAAGCAGCCATGGACGTGGCGGGCATAGTTTTCGCGTACGGCTTTTTGCGTCATGGCTTTTTCCGTCAGCTCCGTGCCCCGGGCATTAACGCCGTAAATCTTATCAGGGAAATCTTCAATCTCAGCTAAATCAACATCCAGCAGGACTGCTGATAGCTCCGGCTTTACTTCAAATGCAACAAGCGTTTCACGCGGCCATTCAGTTTCTGCCAGCACACCCGCCAGGTATGATTCGAAAAACGCGGCGTCTGTCCGGAACTGCTGCCGGGCATCTGCCTGAGCCGTGGCGAGCCGTTTTTCATGTTCTTCAGCCTCAAACTTCCAGTTTGCATACTGTTCGGCCCAGGCCGTCCGTTGTTGCTGGTACCGGTGCTGTCGAAGGGTATTCTCACGCTCCACATCAATCAGCTCCTGCTGCCACCGGCGAAGATTTTCGGCGTGGCGCTCAGCTTTAGCTGATTCCGATTCAAACCATTTACCCAGAAAACTAATGCCTTCGCTCTCGGCAGGCTTTTCCGGCAATGCAAGATAGTCTGGCTTTTCTGGACGCACCGGTGCCGGAACCTGAAAAGGCGACGTTCTGTTATGCAGGTATACTGCTTCCAGCTCTGCCCAGCTGATGCCTGTTTTGGGATCCGGCGTCAGCTCGTGAATATTACGGATTGCGGTCACCGCTGACATGAGATCAGCGGCTTCCTGCTCAAGCGCCTGTCTGAGCCCCGGGTCGGTAGCCGTCCGGTTCCCACCTCCGGAACGCGCGGCCCGGTCAAGCCGGGTACGGTAACTCAGCCCGGTACCGGGCAAGCCCAGATTGGCATAGGTCCCCCGGCTTCCAAAAGAAACGGAAGCACCTCTCGGCCCGACACTCAGGCTCGGTGCACCGTTACTCAGGTTGAGGCGAACACCAGGAATAATGTTGATCGACTTTCTGAACCTGAACCCCATTATGATTTCCTTAATGATGCTGGGTCACGGTAAGTAATCTGATTCCATCAGCGCTTTGCTCGTTCTGTAACCCATAAAAACGAGCTCTGTCCAGAATGCCAGCCGCCCAGCGGCGATGTGTGGCGGGTTCACACATTGCTCCCTGCGACTTAAACACGGCCTGGGTCGAGTTCAGGATCCGCAGAGCGTCAGAATGCTCACCCTGAGTGACCATCAGCGCGTTTTGAATGACCTCTATCTGACCCGGGTGAATGGCCGTTTTCCCAACAAGCCCATGTGCCATATCAAGAGCCAGCTCTCTGGCCATTACGGCATGATCGTCAATATGCTCACATACGGGCGCGGTCAGGGCAAAATCACGCGGGCCGAAGACCGAAACGAGCATTTTGATGACGTAGCCCATCGGGCTGTCATACAGCGTCAGGTCCCGGGGACGGCGAAGCGACACAACGTTCATAAGATCGTTGCCGCCGATTCGAAGCGCAATAATGCGGTCGTGGCAGGGATGTTCCACCAGACGGGTGGCCAGCTCCCGCATCTGAACCACGTCAAAGACGTCTTCTGTTTCCAGCGTTGGCATCATGCACAGGTGAGTCCCGCCCATGATATCCCACCATTCAGCTAACGAACTGAGGGTAAATTTCGGCAACACAAACCCGTCGACAGCGGAAAGATCATAATGCGCTTTTAACCATCTGCCCATGTCGGCATGCCGGGGGCGAATGAACACCAGAGGCCAGTCATTTTTACCCAGGCTACGCATGCTGTTACTGAGCTCGTGCAGCAGGTGCTCCAGATTTTTGAGGGCGATGGGGATGTCTGCTTCACTGACAGCATCCTCAAGGCAAATTACCAGAGAGCGCAAACCCGGGATTTTCCCATGCAGGACGGCATCAGCAATATCTTCCCGTGTTGCAGGCATGTATAGCGTGGCTCCCAGATTCCAGGGAGAAAGACGATTTTTCATCAGAGTACCTTCTTGATAATGGTTACAGCCCGATACTGGCCGAGGGTTCCCCCCATTTCTGTAACAACTATTCCCTTTTCACGAGCAAGCCCTACAAGCAAGGCAACGTCCGGGTCGTCAATAGAACGCACAAATATATGGTCCGGTACCCGACGCAATACAGCCCGGGTTGCTTCAGCAATACCGGGTTTAATACGATTGACGCTGTCCACTTTAAATTCATCGGCCAGGAACGCGATAACGTCGCGACTTGTCTGCCATAAGATCCGGGCTGACTCCGTATTCCAGCTCAGGGGAGCGAGGGATGTCGGTGTTAACTTCTTACGGAAATGAGCGACGGTATCGACAAGCATCCGGCTGCATTCGAATTCACTGAGATGCTCGCAAACCATGCACCCATGTAATCCTTCAGAGGACCATACTGACCGGGAGATCAGACCTGATACCGGCGCACCCATGATGCCAAAAGGAATGAGCCAGTCATCATCACTTGCTGCAAGCCAGGAACAGCCACAGGGATCGGCCAGGACAACCAGTCGCGGCTGCTCAGGATAGCCCGGGCGATCTTTCAGTGCGCGTACAAGCTCTCCGGTAATTGCGCCTTTACCTGTCCATCCGTCAACAAAGACAATACCGCTGGTACCATGCCGCTCTTCAATGACGTCGAGTGCTGCACCGTCAATTCCACGATCCCGGATGATGCTGATGCCGTAATGCCATGAGGTTTTCCCCATGTCACGCAGGGCCTGGTGCAGCATAACGCCGAGCGGTACGCCAGCTCTGACAAGACTGGCCAGTACAATGGGCTCATCACCGAAGCGTTCGGCCAGAGAAATAGCGAGCTGTGTGACTTCTTTTGCAAGCCTCTCTGCGCCCCGATCCAGCGCCCGGTGAAACAAATCAAGATGCCATTGTGTTGGTGCTGGCTCCTGGCTGAGCATGTCTGAATAATGTTTCTTCCCGGACTGAATCAGCTCTTCTTTTTGATCAACCGGCGTCATCTCAATGACAACCGGCTTTAGCAGAAATTCCACGTCACCGGGCTGGTATGAGCCGGTAAATGTTTCATGTGGCTGCATTTTAATTTTCTCCAAAAATTCGCTGTGAAATGGCATCTGCAAACTGACTCTGACGCGGGATGCCAAACCAGCTGCACAGTTTCATAAAACGATGATCGCTCAGGCTGTCGCCCAGACCAATTACGGGGAAAACGCCGCGTTCAGCCCGAAGTTTTTCAAGCAGCCAGCTGACGGCCAGCCCTTTCTCAACCGGGGTGGGTAGCCAGGCCACGTTATTACTGTTGCGGTGGATGTAGAAGCCCTCGGTCGGAAACACCGTTTCTATCTCATCTGCAATGGCATTGAGCTCGTCAAGGCGGGTGCTGTCGCGGTGTTTCATCACCATATAAACCGCCGTTTCACCGTATTCGAAGTTCAGTCTTGCCCAGGCATTAATCCCTTTTGCGTCCATCATTTCAGTGATCAGTCGCTGCATCGATGTCAGCTTTTCCTGATAGGGAGCCAGCTGGCCGAGCATATGGGCCTTCCACTCCTCGTCGGGGTTGCCTTCAGGCGTGAGAATGACGGCCCCGTGCGTGGTGATTGCCCAGGAGTGGAAAGGGATCCGTACGCGGCTGATTTCTTCAGTTCCCCGTGCGGTAACGGGAATGAGTTCAGCCTGCTCCAGAAGCCAGTCCACTAACATGGACTGTTCTTCCGTCATAAAGCTTCGTGGATTCAGGGTACGATCAACGGCACCGGTACGGAATGGCTCCAGGGCCAGCTCGTCCACCATTTTACGACGGGTCTGAAAGAGCGTGTCGTCAAGGTCGCTCAGAACAACGGGTTTATTCATAGGTAACAATCTCCACGACGGGCGCAACCTCAGCCAGCGCCTTAAGAAGCTGCGCGTCAATACTTTCTGCGGGTGTCTCAGTACACACAAGAATGCGGTCAAACTGCTGGTGGGCGACGTTATAGACAAAATTGGGGATGCCCAGCCCGTAGTTATCCGTAAAGGAAATGGCGGACTCAATGGCATAACCAACGGCGATAGGGGAGCGGGTAGTCGAACCGTAAAATGCCTTTGCCCCGGCAGCTTCGAGCCGTTCTGCAAGCAGGAACGGCTCCCAGACGAATTCCCCTGTCCCGAGAACCAGAACACGCTCCCCTTTGCGGACGGAAACCTCATGGCCGAGATCGGCCGCAGGTGCGAGCATCCCCAGTCGACCCCATGACTGTTTCCCCTGGATGTCCCATTCTCCGCGTGAAGTTACGTTGACTTTTGGCATGTCCGGGACCGGTGCATCTGGTAATGTGGTCCATCCCCACTGACCGCTTACAAGAGAAACAGAAGTGACGGGTAAGGTGCTGCGCTCGGACAAGGCTTTGCCACTCCAGTCGGTAAGCGTAACGGCGATAACCTGTTCAATATGTTGAAGCTTGCCGGTATTACGCAGGGCAGAAAGCAGGTTAATAAAGGTATTACCGGTGGTTGCCTCGTCATCAATCAAAACCAGCGTTCGCGCGTTGGTAACACGACGTCTTTTCTCTTCATCATCTGGCAGATAGATCAGATGATCAGTGGCGTGGCTGTGTTCTTCCTTGAACTCGCAAAGCAACGTGCCATCAACCGGGTGACGGGTAGAGGTCAGATATACAGATTCACGATGCTGGTGGCGCACTTCATCAAACACACCGGCCCCAAGCCCAACGGCGGTTTCAGCCATACCGATAAACAGTACGGGCCCTGTTAGCGTTGAGGGGAACTGGCTGGCAAGCTGTCTGTAGGCCTGCCGCATGACTGAGGGTGGCACGGGAATGTGCCTGCCGAGTACTTTGCTGACAAACAGAAAGGCGCGTTTCGGGTTACGTCTTTCAGCGATATCAAACAGGTCATCGAGCGAAACTTCACCCTGATCGCGGATTACCTGAATCGTACCGCATGAGAGGGTACGGCGATAAATCATATCTTCGAGGTTATCAGACATAAACACGCCTTAATTCAAAAGGTTAGAGAGTGATTCCGGGTATGCAATTACATCCGTAATGGATCTCACCGCAACCGGAGAAAAGGTGTTTTTAGCGCTCTGGCGCACCATATCTTCAGACATCAGACCGAGCTTAAAGGCAGCAAATAACCCAGGAAGGTTCACCCCGCTGTGAAGGGTATAACCCACCCCCCCTGACGGACGCATGTTGGTTTCAAGCAGCACCGGGTTGCCATTCACATCGTTTCGCGTCTGAACATTCACCAGCCCGTCGGCCTTCATAACCCGGGCGCAGTCACACGCCAGTTCCCAGGCGCTACCTTCGTTTACCAGATACTGGATAGCCCCTTCCTTACGGCGTCCCACGGCTGCGAGTATTTCGCCCTTATCCGCGAGGATATCGACGGAAAATTCCGGGCCTGGCAGGTACGGCATCAAAACAAGGGGTTTAAACGACTCAGCAGCTGATGCTGCTGCAATATACTGTTGCGGACTGACCAGACGATGTTCGGGATGATTAAAGACGGCCATAGGCGAAGCACTGTCATCAAAGCGCCAGAATCCCATGCCATAGATACCCGTCACCGGCTTCACGCATACCGGGCTGTCAGTGAACGGCGGGGACGCGAGGTGTGTCTTTAATTCTGCCAGCGTATTCACCCGCCAGGATGGTACAACCGGGAGTCCCTTTTGCTCCATAAACTGAGCAAAAGTAACTTTTTCGTCAGCCAGAGTTAACCAGTCGACGCTCGTTGCACCGGTAGTAAGGGTGGCACCGGTCGATTCAATGTCTGAACGGTGTTCTTCAAACCACTGGCTGTTACGGCCAGTATGAATATGGTGGATGCCGTAGGTCTGAATGGTTTCCTGAATAAACTGGAGACGTTTTTGAGGATCTTCAGGTTCAGTCAAAGAATAATCGGCAACGGAAAGGATTTCATTTCTTTCGTTACGGTGGGAGGCAAAAACGGTAATGGCAAAATTATTTTTTTGTGCAAATGATTTTACCCCCTGAATAATATCTCGCTGGGAGGATAAACCTTCCATAAACCAAATTTTCTTGTTCATTTTTTTTAATTATCCGGAACGCCATGCAAATTTATGATTGAGAAGTGAGTCTATGAGTGTCTAAGCTACATGTCAATCATAATATGATTAATAACTTCTGTGGTTATGGAGTGAGTCAGTATTTTTTGGATTCCCGATAAAGTATTGATATTTAAATTAAACATAGAAAATTAACACCCTGAAAAGATTTTCTTTTTGTGTTTTTACAGAAAACTACCAAAATTTCCCTTGTCAGAGAACTTCATCATGATATGATTTTCTTCGTCAGTTAATAAACAACCCTTTGATTGTCTCGGTCATTACCATTTTAAGGAATAAAACATGGTTTCATTAGTTAAGAACCAGACGGTATCACTCAGCAAAGAATCATCTGCATTAAGCCAGCTTCATTTCGGTCTCGGTTGGGATCCGGTTAAGAAAAAAGGTCTTCTTGGAGGATTGTTTGGAGGCAACGACTCAATCGATCTCGATGCTGGCTGCGTATTAATGGACAGCACCGGTAAAACAATTGACACCATCTGGTTCCGCAAACTGGAATCCACCTGCGGCGCTGTTGTGCACAGTGGCGATAACCTGACCGGTGAGGGTGACGGTGACGATGAAGTGATTAAGGTCAACCTCTCCCGACTGCCTGCAAACGTTGAATACCTGGCGTTTACGGTAAACAGCTTCCGTGGTCAGTCGTTCAATGACGTCGAAAACGCGTTCTGCCGCGTTGTCGATCAAACCGGCAAAGAGCTGGCTCGCTACAAGCTGACTGAGCAGGGCTCACATACCGGGATCGTTATTTCTTCGCTGCGCCGTAATAACGGCAACTGGGACTTTACCGCCCTTGGCCATGCCTGTCGCGGCCGCACAATTGACGATATGCACTCCGATATCGTTTCAGCGGTTATCCGCTAATGAACCTGACGCCGGGGGGCAATGCCCCCGTTCCAGCCCAGGAGTTGCGGGTCCGGATCACCTCGGGCGGCCAGGTGGATGCTTCGGCGTTTCGCCTGTATGCCGACGGGAAGGTGCAGGGTGATGCGGACATGGTGTTCTATGGTCAGCCACGTAACGATGATGGTACCGTCAGCCTGGTCAGTGAAGGCCAGTACTCAACCTTTACTGTCGCGCTCAACCGGCTGAAACCTGATGTCCAAAAAATTGCGTTCACCGTGACCTGTGACGGTGGGCAGACGGTGTCCGGTCTTCGTAATCTTTCCATCGACGTGGAGCAAGGGGCTACCGGCCTGGTTAGCGGCAGTGTCGAATTGAGCGGCCGTCAGGAAGCAGCCTTAATTCTGGGTGAATTTTACCGTCGTAATAATGACTGGAAATTCCGCTTCGTTGCGCAGGGGTTCAACGGTGGACTTAAACCGCTGGCAGAGCATTTCGGCGTAAATATTGCCGACGAACCGGCTCCCGCAGCCCCGACTCCTCCGGTTGTAACCCCTCCGCCAGTTGAGACAAAAATCAGCCTGAGCAAGGTATCGCTGACAAAAGAGAAGCCTGCAATCAGCCTGACCAAACGGGATAACTTCGGTGAAATCCGGATCAACCTGAACTGGCACCGGGGCAGCGGCAAATCAGGCTTTGCAGGCATGTTCGGCTCCAAAGGAATCGACCTGGATCTGGGGGCCTTTGTTGAGCTTCAGGACGGGTATAAATCGGTCATTCAGGCGCTCGGTAATGCATTCGGTAATTATCGCGATGAACCGTATGTTCAGCTCAAGGGCGATGACCGGACGGGTGATGTATCAGACGGCGAGTGGCTGCATATCAATGGACGTGAATGGAAGCATATCCGCGAAGTGCTGATTTACGCCTTTATTTATGAAGGTGTTCCCAGCTGGGACAAGACTGATGGTGTGGTCACCATTCATGTGCCGGATCAACCGCCCATTGAGACCCGCCTGACCGAAGGTGAAAACCGTCGCACATTGTGCGCCATTGCCAGACTCGTAAACGAAAACGGCGCAATTAAAGTCGAGCGAATTAACCAGTACTTCAAAGGCCAGGACGAAATGGACCGGGCATTTGGCTGGGGATTTCGCTGGAGCGCCGGTTCTAAATAACACAGCAACAAAGGAAACAGGTATGAGCTTTTTCGACAAGGTAAAAGGTGCCATTAACTCTGGCCGGGACGAACTGACCCGCCAGGTTGGTCGTTTCAAAAACAAAAAATTTATGCACGGCACCGTTGCTGTATGTGCCCGTATTGCCGTATCGAGTGACGGCGTGAGTTCGGAAGAAAAGCAGAAAATGATGGGCTTTCTTCGCTCTTCAGAAGAGCTGAAGGTCTTCGATACCAATGAGGTGATCGAGTTCTTCAATAAACTGGTTTCAAGCTTCGATTTCGATGTTGAAATCGGCAAGGGCGAAACCATGAAATACATCCTGGCGCTGAAAGATCAGCCTGAGGCCTGTCTCTTATACACATCTGACGCTGCCGACGAAAAGAGAGGTGGAAGTCTCGGGAGTCGCCGAAGACATAAAAAAAAAAAAAAAAAAGCAGA
>NZ_LNII01000165.1:0-1782 GCF_001463365.1 Enterobacter sp. 50793107
GGTTCCTGAATACCAGGAAAAGCGACGGGCGGTAGCGTGTCCGGAACTGATAAAGAGAGAGTCTCATGGAAAATCCAGCCAGCCTGTTACGTCGTCTGAACCCCTACTGCGCCCGTGCGATGGAAGGCGCGGCCTCCCTGTGCCAGACCCGCGCCCATGCGGAAATCCTGCCCGAGCACTGGCTGCTGAAGCTGCTGGAGCAGGGAGAGGGTGACCTGACGGTGCTGGCACGGCGCTACGAATGGGATATGGACGCCATCTGGCAGGATTTGCTGAATTTTCTGGAGAAGCTGCCCCGTTCAGTGCGCAGCCGCCCGCAGCTTTCGGACAGCACTCAGACCCTGATGCAGGACGCGTGGCTGCGCGCCTCGCTGGCGGGCGAAGCGCAGATACGCAGTATTCACCTGCTGATGGCGCTGGTGGACCGGCAGAGCCTGGTGCGCTGCGACGGTTTATGGCCGCTGCTGACGCTGGGGGGGAGCCAGCTTGAGCGTCTGCGGCCGCTGCTGGATGCGCAGTCAGATGAGCGCGAAGAGGTACAACAGGAAGAAGAACAGGCGCAGGGCGGCAGCGTGCCGCTGTCCGGCAGTGAGGTGAAAGAGGGCGAACTGTCACCTGCGTTACAAAATGCACTGGATAAATTCACCCTTGATGTCACCGCTAACGCGCGTGAGGGCAAAATCGACCCGGTTTTCGGCCGTGATACGGAAATCCGCCAGATGGTGGATATTCTCTCGCGGCGTCGCAAGAACAACCCGATTCTGGTGGGGGAGCCGGGCGTGGGGAAAACCGCCCTGGTGGAAGGACTGGCGCTGCGTATCGCCGAAGGGAATGTGCCGGAGTCCCTGAAAACGGTGAGCCTGCGCACGCTGGATCTCGGTCTGTTACAGGCGGGGGCAGGCGTGAAGGGGGAGTTTGAACAGCGCCTGAAAAACGTCATTGATGCGGTACAGCAGTCTCCGT
The DNA here is from genome assembly GCF_001463365.1 of Enterobacter sp. 50793107. Taxonomy (NCBI): domain Bacteria; kingdom Pseudomonadati; phylum Pseudomonadota; class Gammaproteobacteria; order Enterobacterales; family Enterobacteriaceae; genus Enterobacter; species Enterobacter sp. 50793107. The sequence goes on from NZ_LNII01000165.1 coordinate 964, forward strand.
CTCCGGTGCTGCTGTTCATCGACGAGGCGCACACCATTATCGGCGCAGGCAACCAGGCGGGCGGCGCGGATGCGGCCAACCTGCTGAAACCGGCGCTCGCCCGCGGCGAACTGCGGACCATCGCGGCCACCACCTGGAGTGAATACAAGCAGTATTTTGAGCGCGACGCGGCACTGGAGCGGCGCTTCCAGATGGTGAAGGTGGATGAGCCGGACGACGACACCGCCTGCCTGATGCTGCGGGGGCTGAAATCCCGCTACGCGCAGCACCACGGGGTGCACATTACCGATGAGGCGGTCAGGGCGGCGGTGACCCTTTCCCGTCGTTACCTGACCGGCCGTCAGCTACCGGACAAGGCGGTTGACCTGCTGGATACCGCCTCGGCACGCGTGCGGATGAGCCTCGACACCGTGCCGGAGACGCTGACCCGGATGAAGGCGCAGCTCACGGCCCTGGCGATGGAAAAGCAGGCGTTACTGGAAGATATCGCGGTGGGTAACATCACCCACGGTGAACGTCTGGCGGCCATCGAACAGGATGAAGTCCGCATTATTCTGGAGCTCGACGAACGGGAAGCGCAGTACGGCCAGGAGCTGAAACTCACGGAAGAACTGCTGGCCTGCCGTGCGGACCTTTCCCGTCAGGCGGAGATTGCCGGCCTGCAACAGCAACTGAGTGACGTTCAGCAGGGTAACCCGCTGCTGGGGCTGGATGTGGACGCGCGTACCGTTGCCACGGTGATTGCCGACTGGACCGGTGTGCCGCTCTCCTCATTAATGAAGGATGAACAGACGGAACTGTTACGCCTCGAAGAGCACG
>NZ_LNII01000166.1:0-161579 GCF_001463365.1 Enterobacter sp. 50793107
GCACCGGTGATCATGTTTTTAACATAGTCGGCGTGGCCTGGGCAGTCTACGTGTGCGTAGTGGCGAGTCGGGGTGTCATATTCAACGTGAGAGGTGTTGATGGTGATACCACGAGCTTTTTCTTCTGGTGCGTTATCGATCTGGTCGAATGCACGAGCAGAACCACCGTAGGTTTTAGCCAGAACGGTAGTGATTGCAGCAGTCAGGGTAGTTTTACCATGGTCAACGTGGCCGATAGTACCAACGTTGACGTGCGGTTTTGTACGTTCAAATTTTTCTTTAGACACGGCTATATTCCTTACTATAGTGCTCTCCCCTCAGGAGAGAGCACGGGACTTAGGTTTTAATCCTGTGGATTACTTACCACGGGCTTCAATAACGGCCTGAGCAACGTTGTTAGGCGCATCATCATACTTCAGGAATTCCATGGTGTATGATGCACGACCTTTGGTCAGAGAACGCAGCTGCGTTGCATATCCGAACATTTCAGACAGCGGAACTTCAGCGTGGATCTTAACGCCAGTTACTTCGGATTCCTGACCGCGCAGCATACCGCGACGACGGCTCAAGTCACCGATAACGTCACCGGTGTTCTCTTCAGGAGTTTCTACTTCAACCTTCATGATTGGCTCAAGCAGAACTGGTTTTGCTTTCTTAAAGCCTTCTTTAAAGGCAATAGACGCAGCCAGTTTAAACGCCAGTTCAGAGGAGTCAACGTCGTGGTAAGAACCGAAGTGCAGACGGATACCCATGTCAACAACCGGATAGCCAGCCAGAGGGCCCGCTTTCAGCTGTTCCTGGATGCCTTTATCAACGGCAGGGATGTATTCGCCAGGAATTACACCACCTTTGATGTCGTTGATGAACTCGTAACCTTTCGGGTTAGAGCCCGGCTCCAGTGGGTACATGTCGATCACAACGTGACCGTACTGACCGCGACCACCAGACTGCTTAGCGTGTTTACCTTCGATATCGGTAACTTTCGCGCGAATCGCTTCGCGGTAAGCAACCTGAGGTTTACCCACGTTCGCTTCAACGTTGAACTCGCGCTTCATACGGTCAACGATGATGTCCAGGTGCAGTTCACCCATACCTGCGATGATGGTCTGGTTAGATTCTTCATCAGTCCATACGCGGAATGATGGGTCTTCTTTCGCCAGACGGCCCAGAGCCAGACCCATTTTTTCCTGGTCAGCTTTGGTTTTTGGTTCAACCGCGATGGAGATTACCGGCTCAGGGAATTCCATACGCTCCAGAATGATCGGGTGATCCGGGTCACACAGGGTGTCACCGGTGGTCACGTCTTTCAGACCGATAGCTGCAGCGATGTCGCCCGCACGAACTTCTTTGATCTCTTCACGTTTGTTAGCGTGCATCTGTACGATACGGCCAAAACGTTCACGCGCCGCTTTCACGGAGTTCAGGATGGTGTCACCGGAGTTAACCACACCAGAGTAAACGCGGAAGAAGGTCAGGTTACCCACGAATGGGTCGGTAGCAATTTTGAACGCCAGTGCAGAGAACGGCTCGTCGTCGCTTGCGTGACGCTCAGCCGGAGTATCTTTACCGTCGTCCAGGATGCCGTTGATCGCAGGAACGTCAACCGGGGATGGCAGGTAGTCAACTACCGCATCCAGCATCGCCTGAACACCTTTGTTCTTGAACGCAGAACCACAGGTTACCAGGATGATTTCGTTGTTCAGAACACGCTGACGCAGAGCTTTTTTGATCTCTTCTTCAGACAGTTCTTCACCACCCAGGTATTTCTCCATCAGCTCTTCAGAAGCTTCAGCAGCGGATTCGATCAGGTTCTGGTGCCATTCGTCAGCCAGGTCCTGCATCTCAGCCGGGATATCTTCGTATTCGAAGGTAACGCCCTGGTCTGCATCGTTCCAGTTGATGGCTTTCATTTTCACCAGGTCGATAACGCCGGTGAAGCCTTCTTCAGCACCAATTGCCAGCTGCAGCGGAACAGGGTTCGCGCCCAGACGGGTTTTGATCTGACCAACAACTTTCAGGAAGTTAGCACCCATACGGTCCATTTTGTTAACGAACGCGATGCGTGGAACTTTATATTTGTTCGCCTGACGCCATACGGTTTCAGACTGTGGCTGAACACCACCAACTGCGCAATAAACCATTACCGCGCCGTCAAGAACACGCATGGAACGTTCTACTTCGATGGTGAAGTCAACGTGCCCTGGGGTGTCGATGATGTTTACGCGATGCGGTTCGTACTGCTTAGCCATACCTGACCAGAATGCAGTAGTCGCTGCGGAGGTGATAGTAATACCACGCTCCTGCTCCTGTTCCATCCAGTCCATGGTGGCTGCGCCGTCATGAACTTCACCGATTTTATGGTTTACACCGGTGTAGAACAGAATACGTTCGGTAGTAGTGGTCTTACCGGCGTCGATGTGCGCACTGATACCGATGTTACGGTAGCGTGCGATGGGTGTTGTACGAGCCATTTGATTCCTCGTTTGTTTCTTTAGGCGTTCAGTTAAGTAACCCAGAGCGGGCAGCTTCTCTGAAGCGCCCGCCTGGTGACTAATACTCCGAAGGGATTACCAACGGTAGTGTGCGAACGCCTTGTTGGCTTCTGCCATACGGTGAACGTCTTCACGTTTCTTAACTGCAGTACCTTTGTTTTCTGCAGCATCAGAAAGTTCGTTCGCCAGACGCAGAGCCATGGATTTATCACCGCGTTTACGAGCAGCTTCAACGATCCAACGCATTGCCAGGGCATTACGACGAACCGGACGAACTTCAACTGGAACCTGATAAGTAGAACCACCAACGCGGCGGGACTTAACTTCTACAGTTGGGCGAACGTTGTCGAGAGCGACTTCGAAAGCTTCCAGTTCATTTTTACCAGAACGCTGAGCCAGGGTCTCCAGCGCGCTGTATACGATTGCTTCTGCAGTAGATTTTTTACCATCTACCATCAGGATATTTACAAATTTTGCCAGCAGTTCTGATCCGAATTTCGGATCTGGAAGAATTTTACGCTGACCAATGACGCGACGACGTGGCATGGGAATACTCCGTTGTTAATTCAGGATTGTCCAAAACTCTACGAGTTTAGTTTGACATTAAGATAAATCAGTTTGGCCTTACTTAACGGAGAACCATTAAGCCTTAGGACGCTTCACGCCGTACTTGGAGCGAGCCTGCTTACGGTCTTTAACACCTGAGCAGTCCAGCGCACCACGAACGGTGTGGTAACGAACACCCGGAAGGTCTTTAACACGACCGCCACGGATCAGGATCACGGAGTGCTCCTGCAGGTTGTGACCTTCACCACCGATGTAGGAAGTCACTTCGAAACCGTTAGTCAAACGCACACGGCATACTTTACGCAGTGCGGAGTTTGGTTTTTTAGGAGTGGTGGTATACACACGAGTACATACACCACGTTTCTGCGGGCATGCTTCCAGCGCAGGCACGTTGCTCTTTGCAACTTTGCGTGCACGTGGTTTGCGTACCAGCTGGTTAACTGTTGCCATTAAATAGCTCCTGGTTTTAGCTTTTGCTTCGTAAACACGTAATAAAACGACCTCATACAATATGAGGACGCGAAATTTTAGGGCTACGTCGAAAAGGTGTCAAGAAATATACAGCGATCTCAAATCACCAGTTCATTTGACTGGCGTGCGTCACAGTAAGATTGACGAAATCAGTATAGCCAACCACGTCAATTTTGGCTGAAATTTGACCAGAAAGACCCCGCGCATCCAGATCGTCCTTTAGCGCAGAGACAGTTATGGGGGCATTTGTAAGGATTTCAACGAAACGGCTGCCTTCCAGCGCAGCAAGTACGCCATCCTGAATCAGCAGCAGGTCATCACCTTCGCGCAGCATGCTCAGTAGCGTGTCGATATCACATTGCCACGGTGAGCGGCTCAGGGTATGGAGCATGGCAGCCTCAGAAAGTCAGAACAGTGTCGTAGTGAGAGAGTTGTTCGCGCAGCGCAGCAGAAGACAGGCACGTGACATCCAGAACAAAAGGCGTCTTCTCATCTAATCCGCGAGCGGCCAGCGAGTCGGCACACACATAGAAGGTTTCAATGTCGTACAGCGGCAACACTTTAAAGGTGGCGATGTAATCCCGCATCAAAATCGCCTGCGGTTGCTGGCCCGCCAGAAGCTGAAACACCCCGTCCCCTAAAAAGAAGACGCCGATCTCCTCGGTCAATGCAGATGTCGCGAGCAGCGCATCCAGCCCTTCTCGGCCCGATGCGCTACCGTGCGGGGCAGTGGTAAAAACAAACGCTACGCGTTTCATCAGAATTGCACCACTCGGTCACAGGTGAGCGCAGCCTGCGCCAGCGCGCCCAGACCACTTAGCGTAAATCCGGGCTGCAGGTTGGAACCGGCTAAACCAAGACGCGCGGCTTCGGTTGTATCAGCGACACCGCGACGCAGGGCCGCTGCCACGCAGATATGCAATTCAACACCCTGCGTCTCATTTAACGCCTGCCAGGCGCGCACCAGATCAAACTCATCGCTGGCCGGCGACGTAAACTGGTTCGCGTTATAAACCCCTTCCCGATAGAAGAAGACGCTCACCAGTTCGTGTCCGGCTTTTAGCAGCGCTTGGGCAAATTGCAGCGCGCTGCTGGCCTGCTGAGTGCCATACGCCGGGCCTGTCACCATTAACGCAAAACGCATTACTTATCTTGCCCCAGGAAATCACCGCTTTTGAACTGGCGAATATAGAGGTAGACCGTATGTTTGGAAATGTTCAGGCGGTCAGCCACCTGATTGATGGCGTCTTTGATATCAAAAATGCCTTTTTCATAGAGATTCAGCACGATCTGACGGTTCTTGGCGTTGTTCGATACGTTGCGATCGGCATTCACCTCTTCAATCGTGAACTCCAGCGTCTGCGTGACGAGATCCTCAACTGAAGAGGCAAAGTTAACAGAAGAGCCCACGTCTGGCGTTTCAGGCGGAATAAAGGTGCTCATGATTTGCGAGAATGGCACATCAAGGTTCATGTTGATGCACAGCAGTCCGATCACACGATGCTCGCGATTTCGAATAGCAATGGTTTCTGATTTCATCAGCACGCCGCTTTTGGCGCGAGTGAAATAGCATTTGGAGACGCTGCTGTCCGCGCCGGTCATGTCATGCAGCATACGCAATGCAAGGTCGGTAATTGGCGAACCAATTTTACGGCCAGTATGCTCACCATTAGCAATGCGGATGGCGGAACACTTCAGATCTTGCAGGGAGTGCAATACGATTTCGCAGTGGGACCCAATGAGCATCGCTAACCCGTCCACCACCGCTTCGTAGGATTTCAGAATATCGAAGTCGGTCTGGTCGAAAGGACGTTGATCCAGCAAATCAAGTTCACTGGTTTCGTTGGTTAAAAGCGACCTGGACATGAAAAAAACACTCCTTTTCAGGAGCCTGTCGTTAGGTTTTCAGGGCAGGCTCATTATCTACACGGACAACTAAATTAATACAGCGTACCTGGCACTTTCCAGTGTTAATTATATCTGCCCCACAATAAAAAAAACCGCCGCCTTAAAGGCGGCGGTTTTCATTACATTACTTCTTCGCGTCTGCGGCAGCTTTTTGATCTGCCTGCGCTTCTGGTTTCGCATCGGCTTTCGGTGCCGGTTTGATATCCAGCAGCTCTACGTCAAACACCAGCGTAGAGTTGGCAGGGATACCCGGAACGCCGGTTTTGCCATAGGCCAGATCCGGTGGGATAACCAGCTTGATCTTACCGCCTTTCTTGATGTTTTTCAGACCTTCAGTCCAGCCTGGGATCACACCATCCAGACGGAAGGAGAGCGGCTCACCGCGGGTGTAGGAGTTATCGAACTCTTTACCGTCGATCAGCGTACCTTTGTAGTTCACCACGACAGTATCGCTGTCTTTCGGTGCATCACCGGTACCTTCTTTCTCAACTTTGTATACCAGACCGGTAGAAGAGGTTTTTACGCCCTTCTCTTTAGCAAAGGTATCGCGGTAGGCTTTGCCTTTCGCTTCGTTGTCTTTCGCGTCCGCTTCCATCTTCGTCTGAGCGGCACCTTTCACACGCGCTTCGAACGCCTGCAGAGTCTGTTCAATTTCCTGGTCAGACAGTTTGCTCTTATCAGCAAACGCATCCTGAACACCCGCGATCAGCTGAGCTTTGTCCAGTTTGATGCCCAGTTTCTCTTGTTCTTTCAGAGAATTTTCCATGTAACGACCCAGAGATGCGCCCAGTGCGTAGGCAGATTTCTGGTCGTCATTTTTGAACGCCGCTTTGCTGTCTGCAGTTGCAGCAGGCTTCGCAGCAGTATCAGCAGCGAAGGACAGCGGCGCGTTCAGCGCAACAGCCATCGTCGTCGCCAGCAGCGTTACTTTAAACAGTGATTTCATCCATATCTCCAGGGCCTGGGGACTCTCACCCCAGCATTAAACGTAAATGAGCTACGTACTATAAAACGTTGTGGAAGAAATCTACAGACAGACTCTCCCGATTCTCGCCACTTTTAAGACTATTTTTGTTTAAATAAGTTTCTTGCCAAAGGGATGGATACTGCACTAAGGAACAAACTCAGTTAAACTTCGCCGCCGCTGGCCCATTATGGCGAATCAGAAACAGACGAGGTGAATGATGAAGGACACAACGATTGAAGCGAGACTGGCTGAACTGGAAAGCCGCCTGGCTTTTCAGGACATCACCATCGAAGAGCTTAACCAGACCGTGACCGCGCATGAACTCGAAATGGCGAAACTGCGGGATCATATGCGCCTGCTGACGGAAAAGCTGAAGGCTACGCAGCCGTCAAACATCGCCTCACAGTCTGAAGAGACGCCACCACCTCACTATTGAGGCGAAAAAAAAGCGGGATAATCCCGCTTTTTTATTTTCCGTTATACGGAATTAGTGGCAGCCACAGCCGCCGTTACCGCAACCACCTTTACCGTGGTCGTGACCATGGTCGTGGCCATGGCCACCGCAGCAGCCGTCATGGCCGTGATCGTGGTCATGGTCGTGACCGTGCGCACCGTGAACGTGGCCATGAGCCAGCTCTTCTTCGGTTGCTTCACGGATAGCGACAACTTCTACGTTGAACTTCAGGTTCTGGCCAGCCAGCATGTGGTTGCCATCAACCACAACGTGGTCGTCTTCAACTTCAGTAATTTCAACCGGAACCGGGCCCTGGTCAGTTTCCGCCAGGAAGCGCATGCCAACCTGCAGTTCGTCAACGCCCATGAACACGTCTTTAGGAACGCGCTGAACCAGGTTGTCGTCATACTGGCCGTATGCGTCGTTCGCACCTACAGCAACGTCAAATTTATCGCCAACTTCATGACCTTCCAGCGCGTTTTCCAGGCCGGAAATCAGGGAACCGTGACCATGCAGGTAGTCCAGCGGCGCACTCACCGGAGACTCATCAACCAACACACCGTCTTCTGTACGTACCTGATAGGCCAGGCTGACCACCAGGTCTTTTGCTACTTTCATGATATCTCCTGAGCGTGGGAAAATTGCTGGCGCAGATTGTAGCGGAAATCTGCACCCGTGTACCCTTTAGCTTAAAAAAACTCAGGGCATATCGCTAGTCCGGATGAAAAATGCCGATCACTTGCTCTTCTTTGCGTACATGATCGCGCGCTTCTTTGTCGGCCTCACGCATCTGGTGGCCGCACTTAACACACTCAACAACATCAATATTATTTTCACGCCACATTGCCAGAGTATCTTGCGCCTGGCAGGAGGGGCACTTTGCGCCCGCAATAAAGCGTTTACGTACAGCCATATTTGGTTACCCTTTATTCAAATTCGTCCCAGCCGTCCAGCTGGCGTCGTTCCTGCTGCATCTCGCGCTGGAAAATCTCCTCCAGCTCGCGACGCGCTTCCCGCACGCGGGAAATCTGCGCCGTATCCGTGTGTACGGGCATCAGCTCGCGCAGCATTCGCATATCCAGCCGTCGGAAGTGCATCTGGGCCCGCTGCGCCTGATGCGGGTGCATACCCAGCGAAATCAACGCCTTGCGCCCCAGCTCCAGCGCACTGGAAAACGTCTCACGCGAGAAGTGTTTCACACCCGCCTGCAACAGTTCGTGCGCTTCAACACGTCCCCGCGCACGCGCCAGAATATGCAGATGCGGGAAATGCTGCTGGCAGAGTTCGACCAGCTTCATCGTATCTTCCGGATCGTTACAGGTTATGACGATCGACTCCGCCGCCTCCGCACCTGCGGATCGCAGCAGTTCGAGCTGCGTCGCATCGCCGTAGTAAACCTTATAACCATATTTGCGCATCAGGTTGACCGCGCTGATATCCCGCTCGAGCACCGTGATGCGCATTTTGTTCGCCATCAGCAGACGACCAATCACCTGCCCGAAGCGGCCAAACCCCACCACAATCACTTGCGGCTTATCGTCTTCCACCCACGGGGCTTCGTCTTCATCATCAGCCGGGTTTAAGCGGCGCGACAGCAGTTTATCCACCAGCTTCATCAGCAGCGGTGTGGTCATCATCGACAGCGTGACCGTCACCAGCAGAAGCGCCATCTGATCGTCTTTGAACAGTTTCTGGGACGATGCCGTAGAGAACAGCACAAACGCGAACTCTCCCCCCTGGCTTAGCACGCTGGCAAACTGCATACGTTCCGAACTGCGCAGCCCGGATATACGCGCCAGGACATACAGCACCAGCGTTTTCACCGCCACCAGCACAGCCACGCTCACAATAACCCATAGCAGATGGGTATAGAGCACACCGAGATTGAGCGCCATGCCCACCGAAATAAAGAACAGCCCTAACAGCAGCCCTTTAAAGGGTTCGATCGCAATTTCCAGTTCGTGGCGGTATTCGCTCTCGGCGAGCAGCACCCCGGCGATAAACGTACCCAGCGCCATCGACAGCCCCAGCGCGTCCATAAACAGCGCAGAGCCTAATACCAGCAGCAGCGTTGCGGCGGTAAACACCTCACGCACGCCTGACGCGGCGATGAAGCGGAACACCGGCCGCAGCAGAAAACGTCCCCCAATTAGCATGCCCGCAAAAGCCAGCACCTTCATGGAGACTTTTGCCCAGTCAAAGTGATCGTCACCCGGCCCGGCCAACAGCGGCACCAGCGCTAACGCCGGGATCACCGCTAAATCCTGAAACAGCAGCACCGAAAACCCCAGTTGCCCCGACTCACTGCGGTTCATGCCCTTATCCCGCATCAGCTGCAATGCCATCGCCGTTGAGGACATGGCAAGGCCAATACCGCCGATGGTCGCCGCCTGCCACGAAAAGTCAGTGAGCATCAGCAATCCGGCCAGAATGGCCGCACTGAACAGCACCTGCGCCGCGCCAACGCCAAAGATAGAGCGCCGGAGCTGCCACAGCTTTGACGGATTAAGCTCCAGGCCAATGATGAACATCAGGAAGACCACGCCCAGCTCGGAGAAATGGAGAATTTCATCGACATCGCTGATGAATCCCAGCCCCCAGGGGCCAATCGCGATCCCCGCCAGCAGATATCCGAGTACCGCGCCAATACCGAGCCGTGCGGCCAACGGTACAGCCACCACCGCGGCAAACAAAAACAGCACCCCGGCGAGGAGTAAATTCGATCCTTCCATTAACGCCCTCCTGCCGGAATCGGTGATGCCAGCCATTCGCCATACGCTCTGGCGTGGCTCGCCAGCGCCTTCGGATCCTGACGCCGTGCCCAGTAGACAATAATCGGGCTCATCCAGTGCATTCGGCACATCGCCGCCGTCAGTTCAAACGGTCGCAGGATATCGCTCATCGGATAACGGTTAAGGCCATCGTAGCGGTAGGCGCTCTCCGGCTCACCGGTGGTAATCACACTACGCCAGTACTTTCCCGCCAGTTGGTTGCCCCCCACCCCGCTGGAAAACCCCCGGCTCAGCACCCGATCCAGCCACTCTTTCAGCAGGGCCGGACAGCTATAGGTATAGAGCGGATGCTGGAACACAATCACATCATGCTGACGCAGCAATTCCTGCTCGTACGGAATATCGATAAAGAAATCAGGGTAGTGCGCGTAGAGATCGTGCACCGTCACGTTACTGAGCTGAGTAGCCGGCTTAAGCAGGACGCGGTTTGCCACCGAGTCCTGAGATTCCGGATGGGCATACAGCAGCAGCACTTTTGCTGTCTGAGACATCACTCCCCTCCCGGTTCTGTTTCTGTTTTTGTGTATCGTCGTTGTTTTGGGCTACCATGGCGGCCCGGTGCGGAAAATGGCCCACACCTTACATTATCATAATGACAAATTAACATAGTCGGAACATACGGCGCTTCTATGATTGTTTTCTCCTCGTTACAAATTCGCCGCGGCGTGCGCGTCCTGCTGGATAACGCCACCGCCACCATTAATCCAGGTCAAAAAGTGGGTCTGGTCGGCAAAAATGGCTGCGGTAAATCCACCCTGCTGGCGCTGCTGAAAAACGAGATTAGCGCGGATGGCGGTAACTTTACTTATCCGGGAAACTGGCAGCTCGCCTGGGTAAACCAGGAGACGCCCGCCCTGAGTGAGCCGGCGCTCGACTATGTTATTGATGGCGATCGTGAATACCGTAAGCTGGAAGCGGAACTGAACGCCGCCAACGAGCGCAACGATGGCCACGCCATCGCCACCGTCCACGGCAAGCTGGACGCCATCGACGCGTGGACCATTCGCTCCCGCGCTTCCAGCCTGCTCCACGGCCTGGGGTTCAGCAACGAACAGCTTGAACGTCCCGTCAGCGACTTCTCCGGTGGCTGGCGTATGCGTCTTAACCTGGCGCAGGCGCTGATCTGCCGCTCCGATTTGCTGTTGCTCGATGAACCGACCAACCACCTCGATCTCGATGCGGTCATTTGGCTGGAGAAGTGGCTCAAGAGCTATCAGGGCACTCTGATTCTGATCTCCCACGACCGCGACTTCCTCGATCCGGTGGTGGATAAAATCATTCATATCGAACAGCAAAATATGTTCGAGTACACCGGTAACTACAGCTCTTTTGAACGCCAGCGCGCAACGCGCCTCGCTCAACAGCAGGCGATGTACGAAAGTCAGCAGCAGCGCGTGGCGCATCTGCAGAGTTTTGTTGACCGCTTCAAGGCCAAAGCCTCGAAGGCCAAGCAGGCCCAGAGCCGCATCAAGATGCTGGAACGCATGGAGATGATTGCCCCGGCGCATGTGGATAACCCGTTCCACTTTAGCTTCCGCGAGCCGGAGAGCCTGCCAAACCCGCTGCTGAAGATGGAAAAAGTGAGCGCCGGATACGGCGATCGCATCATCCTCGACTCCATCAAACTCAACCTGGTGCCGGGTTCGCGCATTGGTCTTCTGGGGCGTAACGGTGCCGGTAAGTCAACGCTCATCAAACTGCTGGCGGGCGAGCTTAACCCGGTAAGCGGCGAAATCGGCCTGGCGAAAGGCATCAAGCTTGGCTACTTCGCCCAGCATCAGCTGGAATTTTTACGCGCGGATGAATCCCCTATCCAGCATCTGGCACGTCTGGCGCCGCAGGAGATGGAGCAGAAGCTGCGCGACTACCTCGGCGGCTTTGGCTTCCAGGGTGATAAGGTCACTGAAAACACAGAGCGTTTCTCCGGCGGCGAAAAAGCGCGTCTGGTGCTGGCGCTGATCGTCTGGCAGCGCCCGAACCTGCTGCTGCTCGATGAACCGACCAACCACCTCGACCTCGACATGCGTCAGGCGTTGACCGAAGCGCTGATTGAGTTTGAGGGCGCGCTGGTTGTGGTCTCGCACGATCGGCACCTGATCCGCTCCACCACGGACGATCTCTATCTGGTGCACGACGGTAAAGTCGAGCCGTTTGACGGCGACCTGGAAGACTATCAGCAGTGGCTGACGGACGTGCAGAAGCAAGAGAACCAGCCGGAAGAGTCGGCGAAAGAGAACGCCAACAGCGCGCAGGCGCGTAAAGATCAGAAGCGTCGTGAAGCTGAACTGCGTACTCAGACTCAACCACTGCGTAAAGAGATTGCCCGTCTCGAAAAAGAGATGGAAAAGCTCAACGCCACGCTTGCCGCCGTTGAAGAGAAGCTGGGCGACAGCGAACTGTATGACCAGAGCCGTAAAGCGGAGCTGACCGACTGTCTGCAAACCCAGGCGAAGACCAAATCCAGCCTCGAAGAGTGCGAAATGGCATGGCTGGATGCCCAGGAACAGCTGGAAGCGATGCTGCAGGCTGACTGACACGTCGGGAGGGTTATGGGTTTCGATATCACGAGCGACATTACATTCCGTAAGCTCAGCATCTTCATGACGTTTATGGAGAAGGGCAATATCGCGCGTACTGCCGAAACGCTGGGTCTGAGCGGCGTCAGCGTGCATCGTGCACTGCATACTCTGGAAGAGAACGTCCGCTGTCCGCTCTTTACCCATAAGGGACGTAACCTGATTGCCCTTCCGTCCGCCTGGACGCTGCTGGAGTATTGTCAGGAAGTTATGCAGGTGATGGAGCGCGGGCTGGAAGAGTCCCGTAAAGTCGCCGGTATTGGTCAGGGACGGTTGCGCGTCGGCACGCTCTACTCGCTGACGCTGGAAACCGTGCCGCGCCTGATCATGGGCATGAAGCTGCGCCGCCCGGATCTGGAGATGGATCTGACGATGGGCTCTAACGATACGTTGCTGCATATGCTTGACGACGGTACGCTGGACGCGATCCTCATCTCGATTTCCGAAAGCAATATCGACCGCAACAGCCTTGAAGTCCTCCCCCTATTTCATGATGACATTTTCCTGGCCGCGCCTGCCTCTGCCACGCTGAATACCAGCGGGCTGGCGGATTTACGCGATTATAAAGAACAGAAATTTGTATCGCTGGCAGAAGGGTTTGCCACCTATGCGGGGTTCCAGGAAGCATTTCATATCGCCGGATTTGAACCGGAAATCGTCACCCGCGTGAATGACATTTTCTCAATGCTCAGCCTGGTTCAGGCGGGCGTCGGCTTTACGCTGATGCCGGGCAGGATGAAGAAGGTCTACGAAAATTCGGTGCAGCTACTGAAGCTGGCAGAACCATACCAAATGCAGCAGCTAATCGCGATTGTGTTTGCCCGCAACCGCGAGCAGGACCCGAGCCTGCGGGCATTAGCCGCCGAAGGGCGGATGTATGCGCGCAGCCTGCAGGAAAGTGTGTGATACAAAACAAGGCAACCGAACCCGTAGGCCCGGTAAGGCGTAGCCGCCACCGGGATAAAAATTCACGCACGAAGCCTTCCTGCCAGATGCACCGCCACATCCACACCGCTGCGCTCGAGTGATATGGTCTCCCCTTCCCACGCCGCCTGACGTGTCAGGCAGGTCAGGACGCCACCGGGCGGCATCTCGATCGCCAGCCGGGCTTCGCGTTCGTTAGCGGAAATCATCGCCTCCTGCCAGCGCACCGTACGCGCCATGTTCATCGCCAGATCGTCCGCGATCTTTTCCGGCTGCCAGAGCACGCGTCCGGTGCTGCCGCTCAGATACGCACAGCGCGGTCGGGAAAGGGTGACGGCTTCAAACGCCGAGGCCAGCTTTTGTGCCGGCTTCGCCAGCAGTTCACAATGGGATGGCACGCTGACTGCCAGCCTTTGCACTTTGCTCGCCCCCTTTTCCAGAGCGCGTTTTGCCACCTGCGCCATCCCTTCATCGGATCCGGCAATGACGATCTGCGTTTCGGCATTCAGGTTAGCAATATACGTTCCGCTACCCTCGATGAGCTGTTCCACCTGCGGCAGGGTTAAGCCCATGATGGCCGTCAGGCCGTAGCCGTGGGGCCAGGCCTGCTCCATCAGGTCGCCACGCAGCGCCACCAGCTTAAGCGCGTCCGAAAATTCCAGCGCCCCTGCCACTACCGCCGCGGGATAAGCGCCAATCGATAAACCGCTGACGATGTCAGGCGACACGTCACGTCGCTCCAGCTCGCGCGCCCAGGACACGCCAGCAATGAGCAGGGAAAGCTGAACCGCACGGGTATGGGTTAACGAGGCGGCACTGTCCAGCGTATCAACTTCGGCACCCAGCACCTCACGCGCCTGAGCCAGTTCCGTTCCCGGCAGGTTTTGCAGCATACCTTCATGCTGCGTACCCTGCCCCGGAAAGGTAAACAGTATTTTCATCATTCCTCCCTGCGCCATGGGTCTGCCACCAGGCGTGGCCCACGGCGGGTTTTCAGCAGCGTTTTGCCATCGCGCAGCCACTCCGCCAGCGCGAATCCGCCCTCTGGTGTATCCACCTGGGTATCAGCCCGGCACAGCGCACCACTCAACTGCGACTGCCAGGCGGTGAACGCGTCGGGAGATATCGGCTGCGGGGCGCGGATCAGCAGATCAAGATCGCTGTCGGCATGGATCACCGGAATGCCAGTCGCCAGCGCATAGCCGGTGCTGCCGGTTATGCCCCATGTCCAAGGCCATGGCTGCTGCGCAAGCTGTAACGCCACCTGAACCGGTGGCTGGGTGACAAACGGCGAACGCAGCAGATCGGCGGTGACGCACAGCTCTTCAGGTGACACCACGCGTAACACATTCCCGGGCTTCACCCATCCAGCCGCCCGCTGGTCGCGGCGCAGTCCGCGCACGCCAACGGGGATTCGGTCATCGTTATCAACATCACGCCGCACCACCACCGGCAGGCCGGTATGCCAGGCGGCATCCACCCAGGTTTCAGTAATACCTTCCAGCGCGTCGCGCGAGGTAAGCCAGATGAGGTCGTGGGGGCGTAATGTTGTGGTCATGATTACATTCCTGAAGTCAGCGAGATAAACAGCGGCAGCGACAGGATACACAGGACTGAGCTTAACAGCAGTACCGCTTCTGCATCCGGTGACTGCACGCCAAAGCGGTTACCAAACACGACCCCGAAGAAACCCGCGGACAGCGCAATCATCAGAATAGCGGTGATCGCCACGGAGCCGTGCAGACCGAAGATTAAAACGATACCCCAGGCAATGGCTGGCTGGATAAGCAGCTTAGCGATGGTGGAAGTAATCACCATGGTGTTGATCTGCAGCTTACGGGCAGAGAGGATCACCCCGGTCAGGAACAGCGCCGCAGCGGTGGCAGACAGCCCCAACGGTTTAATTGCAGCGAGGATCAGTTCCGGCATTTTGATGCCGATGGCGGATAAAATCACACCCAGCAGAGGCCCCATCACGATCGGTTTTTTAATGGATCGCCACATCAGCACCGGCAGCATAGAGAGGGTTGAGCCGGAGGTATTGCCCTCAGCGCGCGCTTTTTCCCGCTCCAGGATCAGCAGACAGAACGGCGTCATCAGCACGGACCCGCAGGCAATAGAGACCGCCACAGACAGAGACGTGGTAGATCCTTCACCCAGCACGCTGCCCAGAATCGGCAGACCAAGCGCCGCATAGTTTGGCAGCGCGACGGTGAGCGTCAGCACGGCCGCATCCTGAGGGGATTTTTTAAAGACCTTCGTGGCAAGGAAATAGATGGCTGCGTAGGTGATCCACATCGCCAGAGTCAGTACCAGGATCAGCGGCGACTGCGCCACGATACCGGTCCACGGGGTTTGCACGGTCGCGCTGAACAGCGCGGCAGGCAGCGCAAAATCCATGACGAAGATATTGAGCAGGGAAACATTTTTGTTATCGACCATCTTTGCCTTACCGGCCCAGAATCCCAGCAGCATGATGACGAAAATCGGTGCGAGAGCATGAACAATTACGTAAGTCATAAATCACCTGTGATTAAAAAGAAGTAGCACTGGCGCGATGATTATTATTTTCAGGATGCAGCTTCCCGCACGGGCGTAACGGATACGCCCGTGAGGTTGTGCATCTGGCAGGTCTCTTTTTACTTACCAGCTGGCGCGCATACGTTCGCGAACGAGCGCCGAGCTGCGGCGATTGTCAGCACCCAGACGGCTTTTCAGCGTCGGATCCTGACGAGCGTCACTGATGGCCTGTTGCAGGGTGGTTTTCACCAGCGTCAGGTCGCTATCGGATGGGGCATCCGGGTTGCTGATATCCAGCAGGCTTGAGAGCAGCCCCAGCGTGGCGTAGTTGCTGATGTCATACGCCATAGGTGGAATAGTGGCGGCCAGTTTTTCCAGCGCCTCCACGCTGCGCAGGGTGATCCGCGCGGCAGACGCTTTCCCCATGGCATGGATGAGCACGCCTTTATCGTTAAAAGCAATCAGGCGGTTGGCCTGGTAGCCATGCGCCAGAAACGCGCCGGACATGGCTTTACCCACAATCAGGCCAATCACCGCATGACCCGCCAGGCGCGCGTTGGCGTAGGCGGCCGCAGCGCCTGCCAGCGCCTGGTGGATACCAAACGCCTCTTCGCGACGGCCATAAGCCTGGCTTGGGACGTCGATCACCGCCACAATCGGGCGTTTAACGGCTTTATCAGCATCTGCCGCGACGGTTTCGCTGACCACTTTCGCCAGCGTCCAGCCTTCAAGCAGGCCGACTTCCCCTTTCGCCGCGCGCGGGAAGTGGTTGTTGGCATCCGGCACTACGGCGATAAAACGCACCGTTTCACCGTTCAGCTCGCCGTCTGCCGCCTGCACGGACGGGCACAGCCCCTCAATACGTTTGGCGTTCGGGGCGAGGGTTTCCAGCCAGCGTGCGCCACGGCTCATTGCGTTACTCATCATTTCACCTCCCGGGCAAAAAGCGCGTTAATCTGTTCGGCATCGGCCTGTTTGCGGGTGTCGAAATTCATCAGGCGGTTCAGGTAATCGTCGTAGTTATCGGTGCGATGTTTTGCCGGTACGCCTTTGGCGATGGCCTCGTTCATCGCGGCTTTCACCGCATTCACGCCATCGCCGACCAGCGCGTCCACCAGCCCGCTCTGATAGCGCACCTCACCGCCGGTCATGCTCCAGATAAACGGACGGTCGCGGGAGTCGTACTCTTCAATGCCCGCTTCCTGCTCAATAACCTGCGGGCCGTTTAACCCCAGACGCGCTTCGCGGGTCACAATCAGGTAGCTGCAAAGCGCCGCGGCGATGGACATGCCGCCGAAGCAGCCCACGGTCCCGGCCACAATCCCGATAACGGGCGTGTAGCGACGCAGGTCAACAATCGCCGCGTGGATATCGGCAATCGCCGCCAGGCCGAGGTTAGCTTCCTGCAGGCGTACGCCGCCGGTTTCGAGGCACAGCACCGCCTGAGTCGGAATGCCGTTGCGGTTATCTTCCGCCGCCAGCTCCAGCGCTGCTGCCATTTTCGCGCCGGAGACCTCGCCCATGCTGCCGCCCTGGAACGCGCCTTCAATCGCCACGACGACCGCAGGCTGGCCGTTGATAGTCCCTTTCGCGACCACCATGCCGTCATCGGCCTGCGGCACAATGCCCTGTGGCCCCAACCACGGAGAGATAATGCCTGCAAACGGATCCAGCAGTTCGCGGTAGCTGCCCTCGTCGAGCAACGCCTGCGCACGCTGGCGCGCTTTTAATTCGATAAAGCTGCTGTCATCACGCATGGCTCACCCCTTCAAAAACCTGTTCGATACGAATGCGCGCCACGCCCGGCGTCGCGCCAAAGTCGTGGATGGTCAGTTTGCCTGCGGGCAGACTGCTGACGGTCTCCAGGCGGCTGAATAATGCCTCCCAGCGTCCGCGGCTGTTGTCGACGGAGGTGGTGATATCAATGGTTAAGGTCTGGCCCGGTTCGGCGGTGAACAGCACCTCCATATCCCCGGATCCAACTACCCCTGCCAGCGCCCGGCCGCTTAACGTGCGGCTGGCTGGCATGGTCAATGTGATTTTTTCCATAACATCCTCTTAATGCTTTGAATAGGGCGTTTCGACACGGTCAAGAAACAGCGTGGCGGCAAGCAGGTCGGCGGCACCGCCCGGTGAGGCATTGAGCGTCAGCATCTGGCGATCTAACCGCGCCAGCGCCTGCTGCCCCGCGAGCGTTGCGCATCCTCCGGCGTTCAGTACCGCCCGGGCGCCGTTCTGCATGGCGTCCAGCCCCTCCATTCCAGCGCGCGACAGCACGCAGGTATCGGTGAGCGAGGTCATGATTGCCATCAACGCGTCGAGTCTGGCGTTTGTTTCGCTGCTGCCGTTGAGGCGGCTCAGGCGAAGCTGCGGCAGCGCGCGCTGCATGATGTGCGGAAACGCCTGCTGAGCCTCTTCCCGCGCGCCAGGTACGCGGTAGCGGTGCGTGGCGCGTAACCCCTTACTGAACACCTTCGGTGCCGCGTCGTCCGGGAGTTTCGCCAGCTGTGCGGCGGTGTTAGCGACGGTTTGCGCGCGGGCATCGCCGCCCAGCATCGCCACCGCGCTCACCAGCAGTCCCAGCGCCCAGATTGCGCCACGGTGCGTATTCACGCCGTCGGTGGCGATCATCATCTGCCGTTCACCTTCACGGCCAAGGCGGCCAACGGTTTGCCGTAGGGCAATATCCGCCGGACGCTGCCAGCTTTGCTGCGCCAGCGCCTGAAACGTGGAGGTCAGGCTGTGCGCGGAGCGCTCCATCAGCGCAAGCGATAAATCGTGGTGCGCACCGTTCCCCCGACTGTCCACCAGACCGGGTTTCGGGCTTAAGCGTGCTTCGTCAATCAGACACTGCGTGGCGGTTCGCGCCAACCATTCGGCACCGCCTTCAACCTGAATCTGGGGCAGTAGTGTCATTACCAGCTCCGGAATTTCGCAGGTGGGTTGTAGAGACCGCCGGACCACTCAACGAGGTCAGCCACGCTGCCCGCCGCCAGCAGAGAGCGGGTGGCATCGGTACGGCGAATCCCCATGTCTTCCGGGTACACGACCTTGCCGCTCTGGCGCAGTTCCGCCACGCGTCTGGCATCCACGCCCAGACCGATATCGGTGATACCGGCCACGGCTGCGACCATGGCGCGACGCTCTTCCAGATCTTTTGCCCGGTAGAGGTAGGCAATCCCCTCTTCCGTCAGCACGTGGGTGACGTCATCGCCGTAAATCATCACCGGTGCCAGCGGCATGCCGGAGGCTTTCGCCACGTCAACGGCGTCCAGTTTTTCCACGAAGGTGGGCTTCACGCCCGCCTGGAAGGTTTCCACCATCTGCACAACCAGTTTTTTACCGCGTTGCATCGGGTCGGGTTCGGTGATCATGTTCAGCCAGGCCGGAGTGGCGTGGCGACGGCCGTGTGGATCATGGCCCATGTTCGGCGCGCCGCCGAAGCCGGAGAGACGACCGCGGGTCACCGTTGAGGAGTTGGCGTAACCATCCACCTGCAGGGTTGAGCCGATAAACATATCCACGGCGTACTGGCCCGCCAGCTGGCAGAAGGCGCGGTTGGAGCGCATGGAGCCGTCAGCACCGGTGAAGAACACGTCCGGACGGGCGCGGATGTACTCTTCCATCCCCAGTTCGCCGCCGAAGCAGTGCACGCTCTCCACCCAGCCGCTTTCAATTGCCGGGATCAGCGTCGGATGCGGGTTCAGCGTCCAGTGTTTACAGATTTTGCCCTTCAGGCCGAGCTGTTCACCGTAGGTGGGCAGCAGCAGCTCAATTGCCGCGGTGTTAAAACCGATCCCGTGGTTCAGAGACTGCACCTGGTGTTCAGCGTAGATGCCTTTGATGGCCATCATCGCCATCAGGATATGTTCCTGTTTGATCAGGCGCGGGTCGCGGGTAAACAGCGGTTCGATAAAGAATGGCTTGTCGGCCACCACCACGTAGTCAATCCAGGAGCCTGGGATATCAACGCGCGGCAGGTCGCATTCGTCGTCCACCAGCTCGTTAACCTGTGCGATGACGATGCCATCGTGGAACGCGGCGGCCTCCACCAGCGCTGGAGTATCTTCGGTACTTGCCCCGGTGTAGAGATTGCCTTTGCGGTCTGCTTTAAACCCGGCGATCAGCGCCACGTTTGGTGAAAGGTCGACGTAGAGACGCGAATACAGTTCGATATAGGTATGAATAGCACCGATTTCGAGTTGACCATCCTCCAGCAGCTGGGAGATGCGCAGGCTCTGTGTGCCGGAGAAGGAGAAGTCCAGCTTACGGGCAATGCCCTTCTCAAAGATATCCAGATGTTCACTGCGGCCAACGCTTGGCATGATCATGTGCAGGTCATGCACAATTTGCGGGTTTACTTCGGCCAGCGAGCGGGAAAGAAAATCCGCCTGCTTCTGGTTGTTGCCTTCCAGAACAACCTTATCGCCTGGCGCGATCAGCTTTTCCAGCATGGCGACAAGGTCGCCGGTTGGCAGAACCTTGCCCTGCACCGGTACGGAGGCCAGACGACGCGCTTTTTCGCTGCGTCGGGTGTTCCATTGCCGGGTGGGTATTTGCCCAGATAACATTATTAACCTCCTGATTCAGCACATCATTTTGATTTGCTTAACGCTGAGTAAAGTCTGCACCCTGGCGGAAAAGGCATCAATTAAGCGTAGAGTGGAATCATTAGCCTGAGAGTAATAATCAAGGTAAATATTTGTGATCGGGATCAGTTCATGCTTCGGAAAACCAGGCTAAACGGGGTACAATTCGGAAGGTATAGTAAATTTCTGACAAGAATCAGCATCGCCCTTATGACCCAAATCATTCCCTCAGACTTCGACCTCACCGCCGAAGACAGCACTGATTTCGTGCCCATGCGCGGCGTGGCCAACTGCCACCTGCAGACCATGCTGCCGCGCCTGATCCGCCGCAAGGTGCAGTTCACTCCGCACTGGCAGCGGCTGGATTTGCCGGACGGTGATTTTCTGGATCTCGCCTGGAGCGAAGATCCCGAACAGGCGCGCCATAAACCCCGCCTGGTGGTGTTTCACGGTCTGGAAGGCAGCCTGCATAGCCCGTATGCCCATGGGTTAATCCAGGCGGCAAAAGCGCGCGGCTGGCTGGGCGTGGTGATGCATTTTCGGGGATGCAGCGGCGAGCCGAATCGTCAGAAACGCATCTATCACTCCGGCGAAACCGAAGATGGCACCTGGTTTTTGCACTGGCTGCGGAATAATTTCGGCACTGTGCCGACGGCGGCGGTGGGCTATTCGCTCGGCGGAAATATGCTGGCCTGTCTGCTGGCTAAAGAGGGAGACGCGGTACCGCTGAATGCCGCGGTGATTGTCTCTGCCCCCTTCATGCTGGAACAGTGCAGCTACCACATGGAGAAAGGCTTTTCCCGGGTCTATCAGCGCTATCTGCTCAACCTGCTAAAAGCCAATGCGGCGCGCAAGCTGAAGGCCTATCCGGATACCCTGCCAGTAAGCCTGCGACAGTTGAAAAAGGTCCGCCGCATTCGTGAGTTCGACGACCTGATCACCGCCAAAATTCATGGGTTCGCCGATGCCATTGACTACTATCGTCAGTGCAGCGCCATGCCGCTGCTCAGCAAGATCACTCAGCCGACGCTGATCATTCACGCGAAAGATGACCCGTTTATGGATCATCACTCCATCCCTGCACAGGAATTTCTGCCCGACAACGTTCACTACCAGCTGACCGAGCACGGCGGTCACGTGGGGTTTGTCGGCGGAACGCTGCGTCGCCCGAAAATGTGGCTGGAGACGCGCATTCCTGACTGGTTAACCCCTTACCTGGACGGTGCAACATGATTATCCCCTGGCAGGATCTGGCGCCCGAAACGCTCGATAATCTGATTGAAAGCTTTGTCTTGCGTGAAGGCACCGATTATGGTGAACATGAACGCTCGCTTGAGCAAAAGGTCAACGATGTTAAACGCCAGCTTAAAAGCGGCGACGTGGTGCTGGTGTGGTCTGAACTGCATGAGACGGTCAATATCATGCCCCGCAACGCGTTTCACGGCTGATCTTTCAACCTTTCCAGTCAGGGAGTTGCTATGTCTGCCAGACATCCGGTTATTGCCGTTACGGGGTCGAGTGGTGCGGGAACCACCACCACCAGCCTCGCGTTTCGCAAGATTTTCGCCCAGTTGAATCTCCGCGCGGCGGAGGTCGAAGGCGACAGCTTTCACCGCTATACGCGCCCGGAGATGGATATGGCCATCCGCAAAGCGCGTGATTTGGGCAAACACATCAGCTACTTCGGCCCGGAGGCCAATGACTTCGGCCTGCTGGAGCAAACGTTTCAGGAGTACGGCCTAAGCGGCAAAGGCCAGTCCCGCAAGTATCTGCACACCTACGACGAAGCCGTTCCCTGGAATCAGGTCCCGGGCACCTTTACCCCCTGGCAGCCGCTGCCGGAACCTACCGACGTGCTGTTTTACGAAGGATTGCACGGCGGCGTGGTGACGCCGCATCACGACGTGGCGCGACATGTGGATCTGCTGGTCGGCGTGGTGCCAATCGTTAACCTGGAGTGGATCCAGAAGCTGACGCGAGACATCAGCGAACGCGGCCATTCGCGTGAGGCGGTGATGGATTCGGTCGTTCGCTCAATGGAAGATTACATCAATTACCTGACACCACAGTTTTCCCGCACCCACATCAACTTCCAGCGTGTGCCGACGGTGGACACCTCCAACCCGTTCGCGGCCAAAAGTATCCCGTCGCTGGATGAAAGCTTTGTGGTGATCCATTTCCGCAATCTCGACGGCATCGATTACCCCTGGCTGCTGGCGATGCTGCAGGGTTCGTTTATTTCTCACATGAATACGTTAGTGGTGCCCGGCGGAAAAATGGGGCTGGCGATGGAGCTGATCATGACGCCGCTGGTGCAGCGGTTGATGGAAGGGAAACAGATCGCATAATCATATTCCCTCTCCCGGTAGGAGAGGGTTAGGGTGAGGGCATCAACACGCACGATGCCCCATTAATCACGCCTCGATCACTTCATACGAATGGGTAATTTTTACCGCTTTCTCCAGCATTAACGCCACAGAGCAGTATTTTTCCGCAGACAGATTCACCGCGCGTGAGACGGCAGCATCTTTCAGCGCGTTCCCGGTGACAACAAAATGCAGGTTAATGTGCGTGAACAGGCGTGGCGCCTCTTCGCGACGTTCTGACGTGAGCTTGACTTCACAGTCGGTCACATCATGACGCCCCTTTTGCAGAATCGACACCACGTCAATCGCGCTGCATCCCCCTGCCGCCATCAGCACCATCTCCATTGGGCTGGGTGCTTTATCGCCGGAGTTACCGTCCATCAAAATCTGGTGTCCCGACGAGGACTCGCCCAGGAACGTTAAACCTTCTACCCATTTCACGCGCGCTTGCATATTCATTAGCTCCAACGTTGCATTTTTGGTGACAGATTACGCGTGCGTTACATTTCTCGCAATGGAAGGCGACCTGCGTCATGCTGAAGCGAGACACCAGGAGACACGCGGCGAAAGCTATGCTAAAACACTCTGGATGCTACAGTAATACATTGACGTTACACATGTATGCAGAGGACATCAAACTTTACTGGCTGCGAAACGTTACGACAGCCGACTTCCCAGGTATGGGTAAGAATTCGATTGCAACCCCAGAGTCCGGATGCATCTTATGACTCTGGTGACAGCTTATAACAGAGGATAACAGCGCATGGTGCTTGGCAAACCGCAAACAGACCCGACTCTCGAATGGTTCTTGTCTCATTGCCACATTCATAAGTACCCATCGAAGAGCACGCTGATTCACCAGGGTGAAAAAGCGGAAACGTTGTATTACATCGTCAAAGGCTCGGTGGCAGTGCTGATCAAAGATGAAGAAGGGAAAGAGATGATCCTTTCTTATCTGAACCAGGGCGATTTTATCGGTGAACTGGGCCTGTTTGAAGAAGGCCAGGAACGTAGCGCCTGGGTTCGTGCAAAGACAGCATGTGAAGTGGCTGAAATTTCCTACAAGAAATTCCGTCAGTTGATTCAGGTTAACCCTGACATCCTGATGCGTCTTTCTTCGCAGATGGCTCGCCGTCTGCAGGTGACATCAGAGAAAGTGGGTAACCTCGCCTTCCTGGACGTGACCGGCCGTATCGCGCAGACCCTGCTGAACCTGGCGAAACAGCCAGACGCTATGACCCACCCTGACGGCATGCAAATTAAAATTACCCGCCAGGAAATTGGCCAGATCGTCGGTTGCTCCCGTGAAACAGTGGGCCGTATCCTGAAAATGCTGGAAGATCAGAACCTGATCTCCGCCCACGGTAAAACCATCGTGGTTTACGGAACCCGTTAATCCCGATAAAACGGCGTGCCATCGCAAGGTGTCACGCCGTTTTTGTCTCTACTCCCCATGTGGCGCAGGCTGATTTATCACCCGGAAGTTAACTACGCACTGCGACAAACGCTGGTGTTGTGCCTTCCTGTGGCCGTGGGCCTGATCCTTGGGCATCTTCAGCAGGGGCTGCTGTTTTCACTGGTTCCCGCCTGCTGCAACATTGCCGGTCTCGACACCCCGCATAAGCGTTTTTTCAAACGTCTGATTATCGGCGGTTCGCTGTTTGCCGGGTGTAGCCTGGCCGTGCAGCTTTTGCTGGCCCGCGATATTCCGCTGCCGCTGATCCTGAGCGTGCTGGCGATGACGCTGGGGGTGACCGCCGAAATCAGTTCGCTGCACGCGCGGTTACTGCCCGCCTCACTCATCGCGGCCATCTTTACCCTGAGTCTCGCAGGTAATATGCCAGTGTGGGAGCCGCTGCTGATCTACGCCCTCGGTACGCTATGGTATGGCCTGTTTAACTGGTTCTGGTTCTGGCTGTGGCGGGAACAGCCGCTGCGTGAATCCCTGAGCCTGCTCTATGTCCAGCTTGCGGAGTACTGCGAAGCCAAATACACGCTGCTGACTCAGCATACCGACCCGGAAAAATCACTGCCGCCGCTGCTGACGCGCCAGCAGAAGGTGGTGGATCTGATAAGCCAGTGCTACCAGCAACTGCATATGCTGGCCGCCAACAAGAACCACGAATATAGACGGCTGCTGCGCACCTTCCAGGTGGGGCTGGATCTGCAGGAGCATATCTCCGTGAGCCTGCACCACCCGAAGGAGGTGCAAAAGCTGGTGGAGCGCAGCCATGCCGAAGCGGTGATCCGCTGGAACGCGCAAACCGTGTCCGCACGCCTGCGGGTACTGGCCGACGACATTCTTTATCACCGTTACCCCACCCGCTTTAACATGGACAAGCAGCTCGGCGCACTGGAGAAAATCGCCCGCCAGCACGAGGATAACCCGGTAGGCCAGTTTGCCGCCTGGCACTTCAGCCGTATTGCCCGCGTCCTGCGTACCCAGCGCCCGCTCTATCCCCGCGATCTGATGGCGGATAAGCAAAAGCGCCTGCCGCTGCTGCCTGCGCTTAAAAGCTATCTCTCGTTTAAATCTTCCGCCCTGCGCAACGCCGCCCGGATTAGCGTGATGCTGAGCATCGCCAGCCTGATGGGCATGGCGCTGCATCTGCCCAAACCCTACTGGATATTAATGACGGTACTGTTTGTTACCCAGAACGGCTACGGCGCCACGCGAGTGCGTATTCTGCACCGGGCGGGCGGAACCATGGCGGGGTTGATTATCGCGGGCGTAACGCTGCACTTCCACGTGCCGGAAGGCTATACGCTGGCAGGCATGCTATTGATTACCCTGGTGAGCTACCTGATCATCCGCAAAAACTACGGCTGGGCGATGGTGGGCTTTACGGTCACGGCGGTATACACCCTGCAATTGCTTACGCTCAATGGCGAACAGTTTATTGTCGCCAGACTTATCGATACCCTGATTGGCTGTCTGATTGCCTTTGGTGGTATGGTCTGGCTGTGGCCACAATGGCAAAGCGGCCTGCTCAGGCAGAACGCCCACGACGCGCTGGAGGCCGACCAGCAGGCTATCCGCCTGATCCTGAGCGACGATCCGCAGCCCTCCCCGCTGGCGTATCAGCGGATGAAGGTCAACCAGGCACATAACGCCCTGTTCAACTCGCTGAATCAGGCGATGCAGGAGCCCGGCTTTAACTCGCACTATCTGGCGGATATGAAGCTCTGGGTGACGCACAGCCAGTTCATCGTCGAACATATCAACGCGATGACCACGCTGGCGCGTGAACATACCATGCTAACGCCAGACCTGGCGCAGCGCTATTTGCAGTCGTGTGAGATTGCCCTGCAGCGGTGTCAGCAGCGTCTGGAGTATGACGCGCCGGGTGAATCGGGGGATTCGAACATTCTGGAAGCGCCGGAAACGCTCACCCACGGGCCAATGAGCACCCTGGAGCAGCATCTGCAGCGCATTCTGGGGCATCTGAACACCATGCACACCATTTCGTCGGTGGCATGGCGTCAGCGTCCGCATCACGGCATCTGGTTAACGCGGCGGTTAAAACGAACCGAGTATTAGCCTTTAACGATCTTCGCGACCGCCGCAGCAAAGCGGGTTAATCCATCTTCAATATCGTTCTCTTCGACCACCAGCGACGGCGCAAAGCGCATCACGTCCGGGCCGGCGTTGAGCACCATCACCCCTTCGTGAGCAGCGGCGTGCAGGAAATCGCGCGCGCGGCCTTTGTACTGCGGCTTCAGCTCTGCGCCAATCAGCAGTCCCATGCCACGGATCTCGCTGAAGACGTCGTACGTTTCGTCGATCTGCTGCAGATGTTTCACGAACAGCTCGCGCTTCGCCTGAACGCCGCTTAATACCTCCGGCGTATTGATGATATCAAACGCCGCACCGGCGATGGCGCAGGCCAGCGGGTTTCCACCGTAGGTGGAGCCGTGTGAGCCGACGTGGAACGCGGAAGCGATCTCCTGGGTGGTGAGCACCGCGCTGACCGGGAAGCCGCCGCCGAGCGCTTTGGCGCTGGTCAGAATATCCGGCGTCACGCCGTAGTGCATATAGGCGAACAGGGAGCCGGTACGCCCCATCCCGCTCTGGACTTCATCAAACACCAGCAGCGCCTGATGCTGATCGCACAGCGCGCGCAGCCCTTTGAGGAATTCCGGCGTTGCCGCCGTCACGCCACCTTCACCCTGAATCGGCTCAACCACGACCGCGCAGGTATGGTCATCCATCACCGCTTTCACCGCATGCAGATCGTTAAACGGCACATGAATGATATCGGCGGGTTTCGGACCAAAGCCGTCGGAATACTTCGGCTGGCCGCCAACGGAAACGGTAAACAGTGAACGACCGTGGAAAGCGTTATGGAAAGCGATGATTTTGGTTTTGTATGGGCTGTGGCGTGTGGAAGCGTAGTAGCGCGCCAGCTTGAAGGCGGTTTCGTTGGCTTCGGTCCCGGAGTTCATAAACAGCACGCGCTCGGCGAAAGTCGCGTCAATGATCTTGCGCCCCAGGCGCAACGCCGGTTCGTTGGTAAAGACGTTGCTGGTGTGCCACAGGGTTTCGCCCTGGGTTTTCAGTGCCTCGACCAGTGCAGGATGGCAATGCCCCAGCGCCGTCACCGCAATCCCCCCGGCGAAATCCACGTACTCTTTCCCCTGCTGATCCCAGACGCGGCTGCCTTTTCCCTTTACCGGGATAAACTCGGCCGGTGCATAAATCGGCAGAATGACTTCATCGAATGTCGCGCGGGTAATTGCAGATTGTTCAGTTGCCATGTCATGACCATCCATTTTATGTCACATTGATTGTGAAAATATAATCACAAAATATGCATAAAAAATCACAGCAAGGCAACAGATATTCAGCGATTAAGGAAATTAGCCAGCAGCTGGTGCCCCTGTTCGCTGAGAATACTCTCCGGGTGGAACTGCACCCCTTCGAGATCCCATTCACGATGGCGAATGCCCATGATCTCCTGCGTCTCGCTCCAGGCGGTCACCTCAAAGCAGTCGGGCAGCGTCGGCGGGTCAATCACCAGAGAATGGTAGCGCGTGACGGTTAACGGGTTATTTAACCCACTAAACACGCCCGTGCCGGTGTGGGTAACCGGTGAGGTTTTACCGTGCATCACCCTGGCAGCACGGACGATGGTGGCGCCAAACACCTGCCCGATGGCCTGATGGCCAAGGCAGACGCCAAGAATCGGCAGCCTGCCGGCGTAGTAGCGGATCACATCCAGAGAGATTCCCGATTCCGATGGGGTACACGGCCCCGGCGAGATAACGATTTTCTTTGGGGCCAGCGCGTCAATCTCGGTCAGGCTGATGTCGTCGTTACGGCGGACAACCACCTCTGCACCCAGTTCACAAAAATACTGGTAAAGGTTCCAGGTGAAGGAATCGTAGTTATCAATCAGCAGAATCATGGCGGCTCCCGAAAAAAATGCCGCCCTATTCTACTCAGATTCCCGCGCTTCGCTCACTACTTTGGCAAAGATAGCGTTCAGGGCGGACAAATCTCCCGTTGCGCCGCTCTGGTTAGCCGCGACCCACTGCTCAGGATCGATATCGCGCCAGTCCAGCAGGTAACCCGCATGGATCGCCAGCTGTTCAAAGAAAACGCGCTGCGCAATGCCATTACCGCTCGCAAAAGGATGCAGCATATTGATTTCACAATAGTAATGACTTATCCGCTCGATAAACTCCTCTTTCTGAAGACCCACCAGGTACCGGTCGCTTTCCAGTGCCGACATCAATTCATTGCCCATCTTCTCAATGTATTCGAAATGGCAAAAAGGAATGTCCCCTTTGAAAATATCGTCCGTACGGTATTCACCTGCCCGTTTCATCTCTCTGCGATACAGATGGCGGTGAATAAGGCACAGATGGGGCAACCCAGGCGCTGAAGGCCCAAGTTCCAGCGTCTCAATCTGGGGATCTGAAGGACCATGACCCTTTTCAAGGAGACAACTGGCCTGAAAATTGACGTTACGCTGCTGCTCCCAGAGACGGGATTTTTGCTTATCGGTGAGTTTTTTCACTTAACGCCTCCCTGAATATGTCCGTTTGCCAAAGTATAAGCAGCAAAACGCGCTTTCGCAGGGAGGGCTAACAACACGGGCGAGACGCGCCCGTGTCAAAGAGGATTACGGCAGTACTTTTGCAGAGAGGATCACGACCGGTTTGGATGGTACATTCTGGTATGGCCCAACGTCGTGGGTCTGTACCTGAGAAATCTTGTCCGCCACGTCCATCCCTTTTACCACTTTACCAAACACCGCATAGCCGAAGTCACGCTGGCCGTGGTCGAGGAAGGCGTTATCCGCCACGTTGATAAAGAACTGGCTGGTAGCGCTGTCTTTATCCGCCGTACGCGCCATGGCGATGGTGCCACGGGTGTTCAGCAGGCCGTTGTCCGCTTCGTTTTTGATCGGTGGATTCGGCTGTTTCTGCTGCATCTGCTCGTTGAAACCGCCGCCCTGCACCATAAAGCCTGGGATCACGCGGTGGAAGGTGGTGTTGTTGTAAAAGCCGCTGTTTACGTAGTCGAGGAAGTTTTTCACAGAAACCGGGGCTTTCTGGCTATTCAGTTCCAGCTCAATATTCCCTGCGGAGGTGGTCAGCAGAACATGAGGGTCCCCTTTTGCTGCCAGCGCAGCCGGGGAAACGGCAGAAAGAGCAAACACAGCTGCGACAGCCGCCAGTGTTGATTTGAGCATGAGAATTCCTTAACAAAGCGCAGTATAAAAAGCGAATGGCTTGATTCTAAAGAGCAGTATGAACGGAGACCAGCCTTTTACCTAATTTTACGAAATTGAAACAGTTGTTACCGCGCAAACGATTGGTTATGACGCAATTTTATGTGATCGCGATCACATAAAAACCTGCAATGAAGCTCATATTTTCTTTAAAAGATATGAATGGATCACTTTCACGACTAAAATCTGCCCGCTCTCAGCGCCTATCCGGCGCTTTTCTTTTCCTGAACAGGCCAGACATGACTAACAGCAATCGTATCAAGCTCACATGGATCAGCTTCTTCTCCTACGCCCTGACCGGCGCGTTGGTGATCGTCACCGGGATGGTGATGGGAAATATCGCAGACTACTTCCAGCTGCCCGTTTCCAGCATGAGTAACACCTTCACCTTCCTCAACGCGGGGATCCTGATCTCCATTTTCCTGAATGCCTGGCTGATGGAAATTGTTCCGCTGAAAACGCAGCTGCGTTTTGGTTTTGTGCTGATGGTCGCCGCCGTGGCGGGTCTGATGCTGAGCCACAGCATCGCCCTGTTCTCCGCCGCCATGTTCGTGCTCGGTCTGGTCAGCGGGATCACCATGTCGATTGGTACCTTCCTGATTACCCATATGTATGAAGGCCGTCAGCGCGGCGCGCGCCTGCTGTTTACCGACTCCTTCTTCAGCATGGCCGGGATGATTTTCCCGATGGTCGCGGCCGTTCTGCTGGCGCGCAGCATTGAGTGGTACTGGGTCTACGCCTGTATCGGCTTGGTTTACGTGGCCATCTTCATCCTGACCTTCGGCTGCGAATTCCCGGTTCTGGGTAAAAAAGCACAGACCACGGCAGAGCCTGTGGCGAAAGAGAAATGGGGTATCGGCGTACTGTTCCTCTCCATTGCCGCACTGTGCTACATCCTGGGTCAACTGGGCTTTATCTCCTGGGTGCCGGAATACGCCAAAGGTCTGGGCATGAGCCTGAACGACGCGGGTAAACTGGTGAGCGATTTCTGGATGTCTTACATGTTTGGCATGTGGGCGTTTAGCTTCATCCTGCGCTTCTTCGATCTGCAGCGCATCCTGACCGTGCTGGCAGGCCTGGCTACCGTGCTGATGTATCTGTTCATCAACGGTTCCCCGGACCACATGCCGTGGTTCATTCTGACCCTGGGCTTCTTCTCCAGCGCCATTTATACGTCGATCATCACCCTGGGCTCCCTGCAGACCAAAGTGGCCTCGCCGAAGCTGGTGAACTTCGTACTGACCTGCGGCACCATCGGCACCATGCTGACCTTTGTGGTGACGGGCCCGATCGTCGCCCACAGCGGTCCGCTGGCGGCGCTGCACACCGCTAACGGCCTGTACGCCGTGGTGTTCATCATGTGCTTCATCCTGGGCTTTGTAACCCGCCACCGCCAGCATAACGCTGCAGCGGCGTCGCACTAATCCCTGCGCCCCTCTGCGCTACGCAGAGGGGCTGTTTCTGGCAAAACTTATCTCTTCTCCCCCGCTATCCATCTGGATCCAGGTCTGCGCCAGCTGCGTGGTGGCAATAATCCGCCCCTGCCGAATGGACCAGCGCACCGGCACCTGACAGCGTACCGCCTCAAACCCACTCTCTGCAGGCAAAATCACCAGGTTCGCCGGGTTACCCGTCTCAATACCGTAATCGCTCAGGCCAAACGTGCGGGCGCTGTTATGGGTGATCAGGTTCAGGCCGCTGTCAATTTGCGGGTAGCCCATCATCTGACAAACATGTAGCCCCATATGCAGCACCTGCAGCATATTGCCGGTACCGAGCGGATACCATGGATCAAACACATCATCATGACCAAAGCAGACGTTAATGCCCGCCGCCTGTAGCTCCTTCACGCGGGTAATGCCCCGACGCTTCGGATAGTCGTCAAAACGCCCCTGCAGGTGGATATTCACCAGCGGATTCGCCACAAAGTTAATGCCCGACATCTTCAGCAGGCGGAACAGCCGCGAGGTGTACGCGCCGTTGTAAGAGTGCATGGCGGTGGTGTGGCTGGCCGTGACCCGCGCGCCAATGCCAGCTTCATAGGCCAGCGTGGCGACCGTCTCCACAAAGCGGGACTGCTCATCGTCGATTTCATCACAATGAATATCCAGCGGACGGTCGTATTTCTTCGCCAGGTCAAAAGCGATATGCAGGGACTGCACGCCGTATTCCCGGGTGAATTCGAAGTGCGGGATGGCACCCACCACATCCGCGCCCAGCGTTAATGCCTCTTCCAGCAGCGCCGCGCCGTTCGGGTAAGAGAGAATGCCTTCCTGCGGGAATGCCACGATTTGCAGCGTCACCCACGGGGCGACCTCCTGTTTAACCTCCAGCATCGCCTTCAGGGCGGTAAGCGTCGGGTCGGAGACATCCACGTGGGTGCGGACAAACTGGATCCCGTTGGCAATTTGCCACTTCAGCGTTTTCCATGCGCGCGCTTTGACATCTTCATGGCTGAGCAGCGCCTTACGCTCCGCCCAGCGTTCAATCCCTTCAAACAGCGTGCCGGACTGGTTCCAGTGTGGCTCGCCCGCCGTCTGCGTGGTATCCAGGTGAATATGCGGCTCAATAAACGGTGGAATGGCAAGTCCGCCGCGGGCATTCAAGACCTCATAGCTTTCGCTGTGAGTCTCGTCCATGGGCGTGATAGCACCAAACCGACCGTTCTCGATGGCGATCTGCCACAGCCCTTCGCGATCCGGTAAACGAACATTCTGCACAAGCCAAAGCGGTGTTGTAGACATACCTTTCCCCTGAAAAACGCGGCTGAAATTAAGGAGTACCTGTTTTTCCAAAAATAGCCACTCTTTTTGTACATAAAATCGACGACAACGAAAAGCCAGCGATTTCCATAACTTATAAAAATCCTGACAAATCATACATCTACCACCTAGGGAGTAGGCGAAGGCGTATTTGATTTGCATCAATAAGTGCCCCTGCTGAATCGTTAAGGTAGGCAGTAATAGAAAAGAAATCGAGGCAAAAATGAGCAAAGTCAGACTCGCTATCATCGGTAACGGCATGGTCGGCCACCGCTTTATTGAGGATCTTCTCGATAAAGCCAGCGCTGAGCAGTTCGATATTACCGTGTTCTGTGAAGAACCCCGCAAGGCGTACGACCGTGTGCACTTGTCTTCCTACTTCTCCCATCATACCGCCGAAGAGCTCTCTCTGGTGCGTGAAGGTTTCTATGAGAAGCATGGCGTAAAAGTGCTGGTGGGCGAACGCGCTATCACCATCAACCGTCAGGAGAAAGTGATCCACTCCAGCGCTGGCCGTACGGTTTTTTACGACAAGCTGATCATGGCGACTGGCTCATATCCGTGGATCCCGCCTATCAAAGGTTCGGAAACGCAGGATTGCTTCGTTTACCGTACCATTGAAGATCTCAACGCCATCGAATCCTGCGCACGTCGCAGTAAACGCGGCGCGGTGGTCGGGGGCGGCCTGCTGGGTCTGGAGGCAGCCGGAGCGTTGAAAAACCTCGGCGTTGAAACGCACGTCATCGAATTTGCCCCGATGCTGATGGCCGAACAGCTGGACCACATGGGTGGCGATCAGCTGCGCCGTAAGATTGAAAGCATGGGCGTGAAAGTCCATACCAGCAAAAACACCAAAGAGATTGTGCAGGAAGGCACCGAAGCGCGTAAAACCATGCGCTTTGCCGACGGCAGCGAGCTCGAAGTTGACTTTATCGTCTTCTCCACCGGTATTCGTCCACGCGACAAGCTGGCCACCCAGTGCGGTCTGGCGGTTGCCCAGCGCGGCGGGATCATGGTGAACGATACCTGCCAGACCTCCGACCCGGATATCTATGCTATCGGCGAATGTGCCAGCTGGAATAACCGCGTGTACGGTCTGGTGGCGCCGGGCTACAAAATGGCGCAGGTCGCCGTTGACCATATTCTCGGAAACGAAAACGCCTTCGAAGGCGCGGACTTGAGCGCCAAGCTGAAGCTGCTGGGCGTGGACGTGGGCGGCATCGGCGATGCGCATGGCCGCACGCCGGGCGCGCGCAGCTACGTTTATCTCGACGAGAGCAAAGAGATCTATAAACGCCTGATCGTCAGCCAAGACAACAAAACCCTGCTCGGTGCGGTGCTGGTGGGCGACACCAGCGACTACGGCAACCTACTGCAACTGGTGCTGAACGCCATCGAACTGCCGGAGAATCCGGACGCGCTGATCCTCCCGGCGCACGCTTCCAGCGGCAAGCCGTCTATCGGCGTCGATAAACTGCCGGACAGCGCGCAGATCTGCTCCTGCTTCGACGTCACCAAAGGCATGTTGATCTCCGCCATCAACAAAGGCTGTCACACCGTTGCGGCGCTGAAAGCGGAAACCAAAGCCGGGACCGGCTGCGGCGGCTGTATTCCTCTGGTCACTCAGGTGCTGAACGCCGAACTGGCGAAACAGGGCATCGAAGTGAACAACAACCTGTGCGAGCACTTCGCGTACTCTCGCCAGGAGCTGTATCACCTGATCCGCGTGGAAGGCATTAAATCCTTCGACGAACTGCTGGCCAAGCACGGCCAGGGCTATGGCTGCGAAGTGTGTAAACCGACCGTCGGCTCCCTGCTGGCCTCTTGCTGGAATGAGTACATCCTCAAACCAGAACATACGCCGCTGCAGGACACCAACGACAACTTCCTGGCAAATATCCAGAAAGACGGGACTTACTCCGTTATCCCACGCTCTGCGGGCGGTGAAATCACCCCGGAAGGGCTGGTGGCCGTGGGCCGTATCGCGCGTGAATTTAACCTCTACACCAAAATCACCGGTTCCCAGCGTATCGGCCTGTTTGGTGCACAGAAAGATGACCTGCCGGAGATCTGGCGTCAGCTGATTGAGGCGGGCTTCGAAACCGGTCACGCGTATGCCAAAGCGCTGCGCATGGCGAAAACCTGCGTGGGCAGCACCTGGTGCCGCTACGGCGTGGGCGACAGTGTGGGCTTCGGCGTCGAGCTGGAAAACCGCTACAAAGGCATCCGTACCCCGCACAAAATGAAGTTCGGCGTCTCCGGCTGTACGCGTGAATGTGCCGAAGCGCAGGGGAAAGACGTGGGGATCATCGCCACCGAGAAAGGCTGGAACCTGTACGTCTGCGGTAACGGCGGGATGAAACCACGCCACGCTGACCTGCTGGCGGCCGATCTTGACCACGACACGCTGATTCAGTATCTCGACCGCTTCATGATGTTCTACATCCGTACCGCCGACAAACTGACCCGTACCGCTTCCTGGCTGGATAATCTGGAGGGTGGCATCGACTACCTGAAGTCGGTCATCATCGACGATAAGCTGGGGCTTAACGAACATCTGGAAGCCGAGATGGCGCGCCTGCGCGCGGCGGTGATTTGCGAGTGGACGGAAACCGTCAACACGCCAGCGGCACAGACACGCTTCAAACACTTCATCAACAGCACCCAGCGCGACCCGAACGTGCAGGTAGTAGCAGAGCGCGAACAGCATCGTCCGGCGACACCTTATGAACGTATTCCGGTGACGCTGGTGGAGGAAAACGCATGAGCCAGTGGGTAAACATCTGCAACATTAACGACATTCTGCCGGCAACCGGCGTCTGTGCGCTGCTGGGAAACGAGCAGGTCGCGATTTTCCGCCCTCGCCACGACGAACAGGTTTTTGCCATCAGCAATATCGACCCGTTTTTTGAGGCCAGCGTCCTCTCCCGCGGGCTGATTGCCGAGCATCAGGGTGAACTGTGGGTCGCCAGTCCGCTGAAAAAACAGCGTTTCCGTTTAAGCGACGGACTGTGCATGGAAGATGAAAGCTACTCGGTGAAGCACTACGACGTTCGCGTGAAGGACGGCCAGGTGCAGTTAAAAGCCTAACCCCCCGCCTTTCCTATAGGAAAGGCTTATGACCCCTTATGGGTAACGGCAGGAAAAACCGTATGTTTCCGGCGATTCCTGCTGTTATTCTGACGTCAATTCTTACCCCCTCCATGAATGCTGTGAGGTAATGTCGTGGACCACCTGCCGATTTTCTGTCAATTACGCCATCGCGACTGCCTGCTTGTGGGTGGCGGCGATGTGGCTGAACGCAAAGCCCGCTTGCTGTTAGAGGCAGGAGCCCGTCTTACGGTTAACGCCCTCGCCTTCGCACCACAGTTTGAAGCCTGGGCGAAGGAAGGGATGCTCACGCTGAATCAGGGGGAGTTTAACGAGTCCCTGCTGGATACCTGCTGGCTGACTATTGCCGCGACGGATGACGATGAAGTGAATCAGCGCGTCAGCGATGCCTGCGAAGCGCGCCGTATATTCTGCAACGTGGTGGATGCGCCGAAAGAAGCCAGCTTTATCATGCCGTCGATAATCGACCGTTCACCGCTGATGATTGCGGTGTCGTCAGGTGGCCGCTCGCCGGTTCTCGCCCGCCTGTTGCGGGAAAAACTGGAAGCACTGCTGCCGCAACATCTTGGGCAAATTGCCCACTATGCAGGGCAACTGCGTTCACGAGTGAAGCAAACCTTCGCGACCGTGGGCGAGCGCCGTCGCTTCTGGGAAAAATTCTTCGTCAATGACCGGCTGGCCCAGTCGCTGGCCAATCAGGACGTGAAGGCGGTTGAAGAGACGACCGAGCAGTTACTCTCTGAACCGCTGGATCATCGTGGCGAGGTGGTGCTGGTAGGCGCAGGCCCCGGCGATGCGGGATTACTGACGCTGAAAGGACTCCAGCAGATCCAGCAGGCCGATACGGTTGTGTATGACCGTCTGGTCTCCGATGAGATCATGAATCTGGTACGTCGCGATGCGGACCGGGTGTTTGTGGGTAAACGTGCGGGTTATCACTGCGTGCCGCAGGAAGAGATTAATCAGATCCTGCTGCGGGAAGCGCAAAAAGGAAAACGTGTGGTGCGCCTGAAGGGCGGGGATCCGTTTATCTTTGGTCGCGGCGGCGAGGAACTGGAAACCCTGTGCAACGCAGGTATTCCATTCTCCGTGGTGCCTGGCATTACGGCGGCATCCGGTTGTTCGGCATACTCCGGCATTCCATTGACCCATCGTAATTACGCGCAGAGCGTGCGTCTGGTGACGGGGCACCTGAAAACCGGCAGCGAACTGGACTGGCACAACCTGGCCGCCGAAAAGCAGACGCTGGTCTTCTATATGGGGCTGAATCAGGCCGCTACGATCCAGGCGAAATTACTGGAACACGGCATGGAAGCGGATATGCCCGTCGCGCTGGTGGAAAACGGCACCTCCATTAAGCAGCGCGTGGTAAATGGCGTGCTGACACAGCTGGGTGAGCTGGCGCAGCAGGTTGAAAGCCCGGCGCTGATAATAGTCGGCCGCGTGGTCGAGCTGCGCGATAAACTCAACTGGTTCTCAAATCACTAGCGCATATTCTCCCTTCTTCGAGTAGTCCTTAACCGGACTACTCCCCTGTTACTGCTGTCGATAACATACCTCCCGCGAAATGGAACTTTTCCATTTATTCCCTCGTGTTACATCCAATTTAGTTTTTTTAAGACAAGGAATGCGTATGTTCAAACTGGCTAAAGCTGCCGTTCTGGTAGGCCTGTTATCGACTCTGACGGCCTGCACTGGCCACGTGCAAAACACCAAAAACAACTGCAGCTACGATTACCTGCTGCACCCGGCGATCTCCATTTCGAAGATCATCGGGGGTTGTGGCCCGGCGGCACAGCAGTAAGCTGTTTTACAGGTGTAAAAAAACCGGGGATTCCCCGGTTTTTTTGTTTAGAAAAGTGCGGCCTGATGCCCTCACCCTGGCCCTCTCCCACAGGGAGAGGGTACAAACCCTAAAAACGGTAACGTCGTTACCGTTTTGCTTTTACCTACGGCTTACCCACAAACCCAATCGCTTCGTACACCGCTTTCAGGGTTTCTGACGCGCGCGCGCTGGCTTTTTCAGCGCCCTCTTTCATCACCTTCTGCAGGAAGGCTTGATCGTTACGGTAGCGGTGATAACGCTCCTGCAGCTCGGTCAGCATACCGGAAACGGCATCCGCCACTTCGCCTTTCAGGTGGCCGTACATCTTGCCTTCAAAGTGCTGCTCCAGCTCAGGAATGCTCTGGCCGGTCACACCGGAGAGGATATCCAGCAGGTTGGAAACCCCCGCTTTGTTCTGTACATCGTAGCGCACAACAGGCGGCTCGTCGGAGTCGGTCACGGCACGCTTGAGCTTTTTAACCACCGATTTCGGATCTTCCAGCAGGCCGATAACGTTGTTGCGGTTATCGTCAGACTTGGACATCTTTTTGGTCGGCTCCAGCAGCGACATCACGCGTGCACCAGATTTTGGAATAAATGGCTCTGGCACTTTGAACACTTCGCCATACAGGGCGTTAAAGCGCTGGGCGATATCACGGCTCAGCTCCAGGTGTTGCTTCTGGTCTTCACCCACCGGCACCTGGTTAGTCTGATACAGCAGAATGTCAGCCGCCATCAGCACCGGATAGTCAAACAGACCGGCGTTGATGTTCTCGGAATAGCGCGCGGATTTATCCTTGAACTGCGTCATGCGGCTCAGTTCACCAAAGTAGGTGTAGCAGTTCAGCGCCCAGCCAAGCTGTGCATGCTCCGGCACGTGAGACTGAACGAAGATGGTGCTCTTTTCAGGATCGATCCCGCAGGCCAGATAGAGCGCCAGGGTGTCCAGCGTGGCTTTACGCAGCTTCTCAGGATCCTGACGGGCGGTAATAGCATGCAGATCCACAATGCAGTAAATGCAATGGTAGTCATCCTGCATGCTAACCCACTGACGTAACGCACCCATGTAGTTACCAATGGTCAATTCACCTGACGGCTGGGCGCCACTAAAAACGATGGGCTTAGTCATTTTTCAATTCCTGATGTTCACTGTATGAAAGCCCGAGTGCGGGCAACAAATCTTTGAAGCGATCGAACACGACGTCCGGCTCACTCAGGGTAATGGCCTCACCGTAGTTGTAGCCATAGGTTAACCCCACGGAGGGACAACCCGCCGCTCTGGCAGCCAGAATATCATTGCGTGAATCACCGACAAAGAGCAGCTCAGCAGGTGTTAAGGATAATTTTCCTGCCACCAGCAACAGCGGTTCCGGGTGCGGCTTTTTATTCTGTACGTCATCACCGCCCACAATCACGGTGAAGTATTTCGCGATATCCAGCGCGTCCAGCAATGGCGCAACAAACGGCGTCGGCTTGTTGGTAACCAGCCCCAACGGAATGCCTTTCGCATTCAGCGCGCTCAGCGTTTCCTTCACGTCCGGGAACAGGAAGCTGCCTTCTTCAACGGTTTCTGCGTAGAAACGGTCAAACAGTTTGCGCAGAATACGCAGTTGTTCTTCCTGCGGGATATCCGCGTGATCAACGCTCGGTTTACCCTGTGCGGAACGTTGTGACGCACGCTCCTGGCGAGCCCACGTCAGGGCGCGCTCCATCAGGACATCTGCGCCATTACCAATCCACGTCACGACGCGATCTTCGCCCGCGACGGGCAGTTCAAGGGCATACAGCGCCTGGTCGACGGCGCTCGTTAAGCCCGGCGCGCTGTCAACCAGCGTGCCATCGAGGTCAAATGCAATACCCCGGGTTGCCTGCAATTTATCCATGACTTACCTTCGCCAGCTCGCGGCGCATTTCATCTATAACTTTTTTGTAATCCGGTTGGTCGAAAATTGCCGAACCTGCAACGAACATATCCGCGCCCGCAGCCGCAATTTCACCAATGTTATTCACCTTCACGCCACCATCCACTTCCAGACGGATGTCATAACCTGACTCATCAATACGACGGCGCACTTCACGCAGTTTATCGAGCGTGTGAGGAATGAATGACTGCCCGCCAAAGCCCGGGTTAACGGACATCAGCAAGATAACGTCCAGCTTATCCATCACATAGTCGAGATAGCTCAGCGGCGTTGCCGGGTTAAAGACCAGGCCCGCTTTACAGCCGTTTTCTTTAATCAGCTGCAGCGTGCGGTCAACGTGTTCAGACGCTTCCGGGTGGAAAGTAATGATACTGGCGCCCGCCGCGGCAAAATCAGGCACGATGCGGTCAACCGGTTTCACCATCAGATGGACGTCAATGGGCGCGGTAATACCGTAGTTACGCAGCGCCTTGAGCACCATGGGGCCAATGGTCAGATTAGGAACGTAGTGGTTATCCATAACGTCGAAATGGACGACATCCGCACCCGCGGCGAGCGCGTTAGCAGTGTCCTCACCCAGGCGGGCAAAATCGGCCGACAGAATTGAGGGAGCAATCAAAAACTGTTTCATCCGCATCTCCTTGAAATGTGTTTACCGGCGGGCAAAACGGCTCAGGGGCGATAAAGAGCCAGGAGTTCGTCCACCTTTTTACGTGTGCCGCCGTTGCTGCTAATGCTACGCCGCACTTTGACCTGAAAATGCTTCGCGGCTTTGTACCATTCGCGCGTATCAGGGGTATCGTGATTCGAAATTAACACCGGAATTCTTTTGCTGACCAGCTTTTCCGCCATCTCCGCCAGACGGGCCTGCTCGGCCGGACTGAAGCTGTTGGTGTGATAGGCGGTAAAATTCGCCGTCGCAGACAGCGGGGCGTAAGGCGGATCGCAGTAAACCACCGAGTCTACGCCCGCCAGTTCCATACACTCTTCATATGAGAGGCAGTGGAATTCTGCATTCTGCGCTTTTTCAGCAAAGTGATACAGCTCGTCCTGCGGGAAGTAAGGGCGCTTATAGCGGCCAAACGGCACGTTGAATTCCCCACGCAGATTATACCGGCACAGGCCGTTGTAACCATGGCGGTTGAGATAGAGGAACAACAGTGCCCGACGGAACGGATCCTGGCTCTGGTTAAACTCAGTGCGCAGCTGGTAGTAAACATCCGGGTGATTGTTCTCGGGCGTAAACAGCTTGCGCGCCTCTTCCACATACTCATCGGTACGCAGTTTGACGATGTTATAGAGGCTGATGAGATCGCTGTTGATATCCGCCAGGATATAACGAGAAAAATCGGTGTTCAGGAACACCGATCCTGCGCCCACAAAGGGCTCGATAAGACACTCGCCTTTAGGCAGGTGCTTTTTAATATCATCAAGCAGGGGGTATTTCCCCCCTGCCCATTTCAGAAAAGCGCGATTTTTTTTCATGCTGACTAACTGATTACACCTTCTCCGGCTGTGGAGAAAGCTCCGACAGCATCCTGCGCTTTAAACATTACTTAAGATCGGCCTGAACCTGATGAATGGGCTTCGCCCACGGGTTTTTCGCCTGAACGTCTGCTGGCAGTGTCGCCACGGCACGTTTCGCTTCATCTTTAGAAGCATACACACCGCTCACCAGCACATACCACGGCTGCCCGTTACGGGTCGTCTGATAAACCACGTAGTTTTTCAGATTCGATTTCTTCGCCCAACCGTTGAGGTTGTCATAGTTGGACGAACTGCTCAGCTGCAGCGTGTAGTTACTGGATGGCGCAGATTTCAGTGAACCGACGTTACCCGTCGTTTTACCGGTTGTGCCAGCCGATGCTGTGGCGGTTGCAGCTGGAGCCGTTGTCGCCGCAGGTGCAGTGGTGGTGGCCGTGGCTTTCGGTGCAGTCTGCGTCACTGGCGCTTTTGCAGGCTCGCTTGCCGCAGCGGTTTCAGTCCGTTTCGGCTGCACCGGGGTTGCTTTGACTTCTGGTGCTTTTACCACAGCCTGAGGTTTGGTTTCACGCTTAGGTTCAATGACCGCCTGCTTACGTTCCTGACGTGGTGCAGTCTGAGTCTGACGCGGCTTGCTTTCCGTTGCTGCGGTTTGTGGCTGAGCGTTGCCACCGCGAACAGGCGCAACGGTTGCAGGTTCAGTTGGCAGCGTAGAGTTCACCACGACGTTATCCACCTGCTGCTGGTTTTGCGGCTGCATCAGCGCGTTGTTCAGATCGCCCTGAACTTCTACACGCTGCTGGCCTTCTGGCGTGGCAGGTGCCTGATTCTGAGCGGGGGTAGAAGAGACTGGCGGCAGGGAAACATCCTGCGGCGTCGTTGTGTTACTGGCGGTCTGCTCTGCGGAGGTGGTCCCCGGCGCTGGCTGTGCACCATTTGCCTGATCTGCCGCATCGTTACCGGAGAGGTTGATGCTCTTCTCAGTGGAAGCCGTTTGCTCGCCAGAATTCGTGGAAGGCGCTTTCAGCGCGGAGCCAATGCCGACAATCAGCAGCACAAGCACCAGAACGCCCAGTCCCATCATGATGTACTGGCGGGAGGCCGGTTTCTGCGCGGCCGCTTTTTTACGTTTACGCGGGCGACGCTCTACTGGCTCTTCGTCCATTGAATCTTCTTCGGACTCATAATCCTCTTCTTCTCGCTCATCACGCGCATTGCGGCTACGTGAAGGGCGACGATCGTCTGCATCCAGATCAACATCGTCAAAGTTGATCTGCGGCTCGTTATCACGTTCTGAAGATTGACGAGAACGACCAGTACGACGATCGCTGGGATCGGGTTTCAGCTCGTCTTCTGGTTTGAATTCATCCATTTAACACCCCACTCAAAGGCTTATGCCTACGACTTTGCATTTCGCCTGAAGCTAAACGACCACCGGTAACAGTGGCCTGACCTTTCTAGTTGTTACGCCTGCTGACAATCAGCGATAGCGCCAAGAACGACATCGTGCGGCACTCCGCCGCGCACTTCACTCTTCCCTATTGCAAGCGGGAGTACAAGACGCATCTCACCTGCCAATACTTTTTTATCGCGCATCATGTGGGGTAAATACGCTTGCGCCGACATCTCCTGCGGCCCGGTTACCGGCAAGCCAGCACGTTCCAGCAGTGCGATGATACGTGCCGTCTCTTCCGGTTTGAACTGACCCAGACGTTCGGAGGTACGGGCAGCCATCACCATGCCAGCAGCGACAGCTTCACCGTGGAGCCAGTTTCCGTAACCCATTTCGGCTTCAATCGCGTGGCCAAACGTATGCCCAAGATTCAGTAAAGCACGTAAGCCCGTTTCACGCTCGTCTGCTGCAACAACTTCTGCTTTCAGCTCACAACAACGGCGAATGCAGTATGCCAGTTTAGCCTCATCCAGGCGCAGCAGCGCATCCATATTCTCTTCCAGCCAGTTAAAGAACTCACCGTCGAGAATAATGCCGTATTTGATCACTTCAGCCAGGCCAGAGGCCAGTTCGCGTGCTGGCAGGGTTTTCAGACAGTCGAGATCCACCACCACCGAAGCAGGCTGGTAGAACGCGCCAATCATGTTTTTGCCGAGCGGATGGTTGACCGCGGTTTTGCCGCCAACGGAAGAGTCGACCTGAGACAGTAAGGTGGTCGGAATCTGAATAAAACGGACACCACGTTGATAGCTTGCTGCCGCAAAGCCCGTCAGATCGCCCACAACACCGCCGCCGAGAGCAAGCAGTGTCGTATCGCGACCATGGGGTTTTTGCAACAATGCGGTAAAGACGGTATCCAGTACCGTCAGGCTTTTATACTGCTCGCCATCGGGCAGAATTACACTGTCGACTTTCACGCCCGCCTGCTCAAGCAGGTGGCGAACGCGGTCAAGATAAAGCGGAGCCAGCGTCTCATTGGTGACCAGCATCGCCTGATCACCCGCTTTCAGTGGTAAAAAGGAAGCTGGGTCGTTAAACAAACCAGCCGCGATGGTGATAGGGTAACTACGTTCCCCGAGAGTAACTGTAATCCTCTCCATGACGCGACATCCACCTTTAATGCTTTTACCCGCAGGCGAGTGTATATAAAGCCAGAATCAGTTGCTTTCCAGCATATGAATAATCTGGTTTGCAACCACTTTAGCGCTCTGATCATCAGTACGAATGGTCACATCAGCAATCTCTTCGTACAGAGGATTGCGTTCATCGGCCAACGCTTCCAGAACTTCGCGTGGTGGCGTTTCAACCTGCAGCAGCGGGCGCTTTTTATCGCGCTGCGTACGTGCCAGCTGTTTTTCAATGGTCGTCTCAAGATAGACCACTACGCCACGGGCGGAGAGACGGTTGCGGGTTTCGCGAGATTTTACAGAACCGCCGCCGGTCGCCAGCACGATGCCCTGTTTTTCCGTGAGTTCGTTGATCACTTTTTCTTCTCGGTCACGGAAACCTTCTTCGCCTTCTACATCGAAGACCCAGCCCACATCAGCTCCGGTTCGTTTCTCAATCTCTTGATCAGAATCGTAAAATTCCATATTGAGTTGTTGAGCTAACTGACGCCCAATAGTGCTTTTGCCGGCACCCATAGGCCCAACCAGAAAGATATTGCGTTTCTCTGCCATTTTTTCGGTACTACTAAGACTATTCGTTAATGGTAATCCCCGCTTCGCAGACACCCGGCGTAGCAGGACATGAACTGAAACCTCATATGCAATAGAGCGAGAGTCAGACTAAAAATTATCTCAATACTCCGGCTTGTTTGGCAACTGATTAAATCACCGCACCAGACGCATAAGACAACAAGACGTCAGTCCAACTCAAATCGG
The DNA here is from genome assembly GCF_001463365.1 of Enterobacter sp. 50793107. NCBI lineage: Bacteria > Pseudomonadati > Pseudomonadota > Gammaproteobacteria > Enterobacterales > Enterobacteriaceae > Enterobacter > Enterobacter sp. 50793107. The sequence continues at coordinate 43,805 of NZ_LNII01000166.1, forward strand.
TACTCCTTGTATGCTAATTCATGCCCCACGTCAAACATCTGCAACAAACTGAATGCAAAATCATTGCGGGGATCGTTACCCGTCAGTGAATAGCCACCAGACGTGGTGTTATAAACACCACTAATTCACGCCGTTCGTTGTCTTTACCGTCATGACGAAAAAGGTGCCCAAGCCAGGGGATTTTACCGAGCCCGGGTACGCTATCACTCCCGGTTTTATTCTTTTGCGAGAAAATACCGCCCAGCGCCAGCGTTTCTCCACTTTTTACCTCCACCTGAGTCTCTATTTCTTGTTTGTCGATAGCCAGCGTTTCGCCATCGGCCTGTTGCAACACCTGCCCCGGCATATTTTCACTGATATGTAATTTCAGGCGCACGCGCCCGCCCGGTAGCACCACTGGGGTGACCTCCATACCTAATACCGCCTCTTTGAACTCCACAGAGGTAGCCCCACTCTCCCCGCTGGAGACCTGATACGGGATCTCACTGCCCTGTTTGATACTGGCCGGCTGCATATGTGAGGCCAGCAGTCGCGGGCTGGCGATGATATCGACCTGCTGTTTTTGCTCCAGTGCTGACAGCTCCAGATCCAGCAGCCTGCCGTTAATACGCCCGATGTTAAACCCCACATGGCTGGTGGCGCTGGCCACGGACAAATCACTGCCAAGGGTTGTCATTTGCCCAACCTTGCCCGCTTCGCTGGCCTCGGCAAGATTCCATTTCACCCCCAGCTCCCGCAGACTTTTTTCGTTGATGGTGACGATATGCGCCGCCAGTTCGACCTGCTCGACGGGAATATCCATCTGTGTTGCCCAGCGCTGTAGCGTATCCAGTACGGCTTTATTATCCCTGACCAGCAGCCGGTTGGTGCGTTTATCAAGAGACAGACTGCCCTTAGGACTGAGCAGTTTTTCCGCTGCGTTTTGCAGCTCCCCGGCATCTGCGTATGAAAACGAAATGCTTTGCGAGAGCAGCGGAGCCTCAAGCTGCCTGCGGGCCCGGTCCTGTGCGTTACGCTCCTGCTGTTCGCGCTGCCAGGCCGCCGTATGGACATAGAAAATGCCGCCCTCCTCGCGCAGAACCAGCCCTGCGCTGGCGATCACCGTCTGTAAGGCCTGTCGCCACGGAACATGCGTCAGACTGAGCGATAAAGTGCCGCTTACGTCGGGTGACACCACCAGATTACGATTCTCCTGCGCCACCAGCGCCTGCAGAACCTGAACCACAGGAACGTCATCCACCACCAGCGTGACCGGCTTCGGTGCGGCGGCCAGCGGAGTGACGATCGTCAGTAACAGCAGCGTTATCCTTAAATTCATATTTTTTCGTTCCTTCTCGTTGCCATGTCCATTGCGCTGGCTCACAGGTTTCACCCACGTTTATGACGAGTTGCGTCTCATTCATTGCGCTGACCCGCCAGCCCGCCGGTAAACGTTCCTCTAAGTGCAGGCGATACCAGCGCTGTTTCCCGTCCTGCAACAGGGCAACCCCGCCGACCATGCCGCGATAGTGCCACTGCGTCAGCTCGCCAACGGCACAGGGGTCGTCGGGCGGATGAAACGGATCGCGCATCCCGGTGAGTAACAGCACTGAGCAGAGCAGCAGGTAGCGCAGGCTATTTCGCATGGTCTTGCTCCAGCTGCACTCGCAGACGTAACGCCGCGCCCTGAGGCGCAAGCGTAAAGGCGGCAATCCGGACATCTTGCTGCGCCAGCCGGGCGAAAACCATCAGGATTGCTGGCCACTCGGCATCCAGCGCCAGCTCTCCACCGCCCGGAAGGGGGTTCCAGTGCACCAGCGTTGCGCCATGAGTCTGAAAATCCAGCGGGGAAAAGCGCACCACCGGGCGTGCGTCAGGCTCAGGTGTCCGGCGCGGCGCGTTGCTGGCGACAGGCCAGAGCGTCGCATGGCGCTGGACGGCGTCGGCCATTTGCTTCTGAAGCGCAGCAAGCTGTGAATTAAGCGGCCTCAGGAACAGGCCCCATGCGGTTCCCCACAACAAGGCAACGCCCAGCCCACCGCACAGGAGCCGGTACCGGCGACGGCTCTCAGACCAGCGTTCAAATATTCTGTTCACACGTTACCCCTGGCCTGTGAGCTGAAAAGTGAACATCCAGCGCCCGTGATTATCCTGCCGTATCTCCCCTGCTGACCCTGGGGTAAAACCCGCTATTTGTCGCAGAGCATCACCCATTGCCGACAGGGCGGGCAGTGCTGAGGCATAGCCGTTAATCATCAAAGAGGGCGGTTGGTAACGAAGCTCAGTGAACCAGGCCTGCGCCGGAATGGCATCGGAAAGTGACGCCAGCACCGGGTGCCACGCCATACGCTGTGGCTGGCGCGTGGGAGCGGGTGTGGCAAGAGGTAGACGAGAAGACAGCGCGCGCTGCACGGTCTGCATGCCCGCCAGTTCAGCCTGCAGGCCGTGCAGTTTCAGGTGGGCGTGCATGCTCAGACTGAAGACCGTTGCCAGCGTCAGAATACAGGTGGCCGCAGACAGCCCTCCCCAGAACCGCACGCGGCGCGCGCGTCGTTGCTGTCGCCACGGAAGAAGATTGGTCATGCTCATTCAGGCACCTCGCTCATGGCCAGCGCCAGCGCGACGGCATAATCGGCACCGCACTCCGGCAGCGGGGGCTGACAGCGAGAGACGATCTCCCACGGGTCGCGCTGGCTATCAAACAGCGCGATATCGTCCGGCGCGAGAGCCAGCAGTGCCGCCAGTTCAGCCACGCTTTTGGCCTCGGTAACGAAGCGGCGCCCCCACTGGTGGCGCATTGCCCACAACCACTGATGTTCGTCTCGCCACGCGACACACTGCGCTGGTGCCACCGCAGGAAGAAAATTTGCCAGCGCGCTGGCATCCGGAGTAATCGTCACCAGCCGTAAATGCAGCGTTTTCGCGAGCGTCAGAAGTGTTTCAACCTCTTTGTTTTGCGCTGCGGTGACATGAAATGTGTTGCTGAACGTGTCCTGCGCGTAATCGAAGCACAGCGCATCAGGGGACATCTCCAGCTCACGCGAGAGCGCAGCCCCTAGCCAGGAGAGCTGTTCGCTGTCGCGCAGGGCGATAGCCGGGCGGGGCAACGATCTTTGCAGGGTACGCGCCGCCGGAAATGAGAGAAACACCCGGTGCTGATGCGGCAACGTACGCCGCCAGCCGCGTAATGCGTCAAGCAATTGTTCTGGCTGACAAATTTTCCCGTCGAGGATGATGCCTTCCGTCAGCGGTATCGCCCACCAGCGGCGCAGACACCAGCTGAGACGCTCACGAACCAGCGCGACAATCAGCACCCTATCTTGTTGAATATGAACGCCCGTTTGCCATGTTTTGAAAGCCATGCTTCACGATCTCCTTATCGCCCGTCGCCGTGACGGCTATATCAATGAATCAGGCTTGCCTTTATACTACCGCGCGATTGTTTAGAAACTGCCCAAGTGAAACCAGATGGGAAATCTCCGGTGAAGTTCGTAAAGTATTTATTAATCCTTGCAGTGTGTTGCATTCTGCTGGGAGCAGGCTCGATTTATGGTTTGTACAAATATATTGAGCCGCAGCTACCTGATGTCGCTACGCTTCGTGATGTGCGGCTCCAGATCCCAATGCAGGTCTACAGCGCCGACGGCGAGCTGATGGCGCAGTACGGCGAAAAACGCCGTATCCCGCTGACCTTAAACCAAATTCCCCCTGTGATGGTGAAGGCCTTCATCGCCACAGAGGACAGCCGTTTTTACGAGCACCACGGCGTTGACCCGGTGGGGATTTTCCGTGCCGCAAGCGTTGCGCTGTTCTCCGGGCATGCCTCTCAGGGGGCAAGTACCATTACGCAGCAGCTGGCGCGTAACTTCTTCCTCAGCCCTGAAAAGACGCTGATACGTAAGATAAAAGAGGTGTTCCTCGCGATCCGCATTGAGCAGTTGCTGAGTAAAGACGAAATCCTTGAGCTTTACCTCAACAAGATCTATCTCGGTTATCGCGCCTATGGCGTGGGTGCTGCGGCACAGGTGTACTTCGGCAAGCCCGTGGAGCAACTGACCTTAAGCGAAATGGCGACCATTGCCGGCCTGCCTAAAGCCCCGTCCACGTTTAACCCGCTCTACTCGCTCGATCGCGCCACCGCACGTCGCAATGTCGTTCTGTCACGTATGCTGAGCGAAGGCTACATCAGCCAGAGTGAATATGAGCAGGCACGCAACGATGTCATCGACGCTAACTACCATGCGCCGGAAATCGCCTTCTCTGCCCCGTATCTGACCGAAATGGTTCGCCAGGAAATGGTCAGCCGTTATGGGGATAAGGCCTATGAAGATGGTTATCGCGTATACACCACGGTTACCCGTAAAGGGCAGCAGGCAGCACAGGATGCGGTGAGAAATAACGTGATGGACTACGATATGCGTCACGGCTATCGCGGCCCGTCCAACGTGCTGTGGAAGGTGGGCGAAAGCGCCTGGGACAGTAAAAAAATCACCAGTACGCTGAAAGCGCTGCCTACCTACGGCCCGCTGCTGCCTGCGGTGGTGACGCAGGCCACGCCTCAGGAAGCCGTTGCAACGCTTGCGGATGGCACCTCAGTCTCCTTGCGCATGGACGGGATCCGCTGGGCGCGTCCGTACCGCTCTGACACCTTACAGGGACCAACGCCACGCAAAGTGACCGATGTCGTACAAACCGGACAACAAATCTGGGTGCGTCAGGTGGGCGATGCCTGGTGGCTGGCGCAGGTGCCAGACGTCAACTCCGCGCTGGTCTCCATTAACCCGCAAAACGGTGCCGTGCTGGCGCTGGTGGGTGGGTTTGATTTCAACCAGAGCAAATTCAACCGCGCGACGCAGGCGCTGCGTCAGGTCGGTTCGAATATCAAACCGTTCCTCTACACGGCGGCGATGGATAAAGGCTTAACGCTTGCCAGTATCCTCAATGACGTGCCGATCTCTCGCTGGGATGCCGGTGCCGGTTCCGACTGGCAGCCGAAGAACTCGCCGGCGGAATACGCAGGTCCTATTCGCCTTCGTCAGGGGCTGGGTCAGTCGAAAAACGTGGTGATGGTGCGTGCAATGCGTGCAATGGGCGTCGATTACGCGGCAGAATATCTGCAACGTTTTGGCTTCCCGGCACAGAACATCGTGCGCACCGAATCGCTGGCGTTAGGCTCGGCATCGTTCACGCCGCTGCAGGTGGCGCGGGGGTATTCGGTCATGGCCAACGGCGGCTTCCTGATCGACCCGTACTTCATCAGTAAAATCGAAAACGACCAGGGTGGTGTGCTGTTCGAAGCGAAACCGAAAATTGCCTGTGCGGAGTGCGATATTCCGGTGATTTACGGCAATACGCCGAAGTCTGACGTGCTTGAAAACAAGGACATGGAAGATGTCGCCGTGTCGCAGGAGCAGCCGAACGGCGTGGTGCCGCAGCCACAGCTGGAACAGGCAAACCAGGCGCTGGTGGCGCAGAGCGGTGCGCAGGAGTATGCCCCGCATGTGATCAACACCCCGCTGTCATTCCTGATCAAGAGCGCGTTGAATACCAACATCTTCGGTGAACCGGGCTGGCAGGGTACCGGCTGGCGTGCCGGGCGTGATTTACAGCGCCACGATATCGGCGGTAAAACCGGGACCACCAACAGCTCGAAAGATGCCTGGTTCTCCGGCTACGGTCCGGGCGTGGTGACTTCGGTCTGGATCGGCTTTGACGATCACCGCCGCGATTTAGGCCGCACCACGGCGTCTGGCGCGATCAAAGATCAGATTTCCGGCTACGAAGGTGGGGCCAAAAGTGCGCAACCGGCCTGGGATGCCTATATGAAATCCGTTCTTGAGGGCGTGCCGGAGCAGCCGCTGACGCCACCGCCGGGCGTGGTCACGGTCAATATCGACCGCAGCACCGGGCAGTTAGCCAACGGTGGCAATAGCCGTGAGGAGTATTTCATCGAAGGTACGCAGCCAACCACGCAGGCGGTACATGAGGTGGGTACAGAGATTATTGATAACGGCGAGACGCACGAGCTGTTCTGACACCAAAGCAAAACGGCAACCTCGGGTTGCCGTTTTTGTGTTTGCTCCCTCTCCCGTGGAAGAGGGTTGGGGCATCAGGCCACTACAGCCGCCCCTGCCCCTTCAGCCATTCCCGCACCAGGAACAGCGCGCTCACGTTACGCGCCTCATTGAAGTCAGGATCTTCCAGCAAATCCATCAGGTGCGCCAGTGGCCAGCGAACCTGGGGCAGCGGCTCCGGCTCGTCACCTTCCAGCGATTCAGGGTAAAGATCTTCAGCCACCACAATATTCATTTTGCTGGAAAAATAGGAGGGAGCCATGCTCAGCTTTTTCAGGAACGATAGCTCTTTCGCGCCAAACCCAACCTCTTCTTTCAGCTCGCGGTTTGCTGCTTCAAAGACCGTTTCACCCGGATCAATAAGCCCTTTCGAGAAACCCAGTTCATAAGATTCCGTGCCCACTGCATACTCGCGGATCAAAATCAGATGGTCATCAACAATGGGGATGATCATCACCGCTTCACGCGATGAGGGGCGCATACGTTCATAAACGCGACGCACGCCGTTGCTGAACTCCAGGTCCACACTTTCGACATTAAACAGCCGGGATTTCGCGACAGTTTCAACACTCAGAATGGTGGGTTTTTGTAGTGGTTTGCTCATCTTGACGGGTCTTTGAAGTGTGAACTGACTTTATTGTGCGATACGCCGCACGGTTTCGGCAATGTCAATTGTTCTTTATTTACATTTGTGCAACCTGACAGGAATCAATCCTCAAATCAAAACAAATGTCAAGAGGTTGAAATGTTTCCAGGAATTTGCTGATATCGCGCCATGACAGGCTTTGCTATCATCATCGGTCACTGGGATGCGCTGCAGAATGCTCAAGTTCGACTCCATGCTTGCCGATAGCCAACCACAGACTCTCATTCATTGTTAAAGGTGCACTGACTACACCTGTAAGAAGATAAAGTAAGATGGGGAAAGCATGAGCACCATTTTGATCGTTCTCGCTGCTATGCTGGCCGGCGCTTTAGTTGCAGGGTGGGTATACAGGCGTCGCGTACAGCGTCGTTTCAGGCTGCCCTTTTTAACGGCCTTTGCCGGTGCCACAACGCGTAAACTCACGCAAGAAGAGCGCGATGCTGTTGAGAACTATCTCGAAACCCTCAACCGTTCCCAGTTAACGCCCGGGCCAACGGGGGCTACGGCTGCGCCGGTCACCCTCAATCTGAACGCACAAAGCGACACCGTGCTCTGCGTGACGCGCTCCATCACCCGTTATGGCATCACGACTGACGATCCCAATAAATGGCGTTACTACCTCGACTCCGTTGAAGTGCATCTGCCTCCCTCCTGGGAGCAGTACATTAATGACGAAAACAGCGTTGAGCTTATCCATACCGATTCGCTGCCGCTGGTCATCTCCCTGAACGGCCATACGCTGAATGAATATATTCATGAAGCACCGCGCTTTGCGCTGGAACGCGCGAGTTCAAAGCAGGCCTCCATTCGCGGTGAAGAGACCGAGCAAATTGAACTGCTGAACATTCGTCAGGAGACTCATGAAGAGCATGCCCTGAGTCGTCCGGATGGCATTCGCGAGGCGGTCCTGATTGTGGCCGCCTTCCTGCTCTTTTTCTTCTGTCTGCTGACGCCGGATGTGTTTGTCCCGTGGCTCGCGGGCGGTGCGCTGCTGCTGTTGGCCGCCGGGCTGTGGGGGCTGTTTGCGCCTCCAGCCAAAACCTCTTTGCGTGAAATTCACTGCCTGCGCGGCACCCCTAAGCGCTGGGGCCTGTTCGGTGAGAACGATCAGGAACATATCAACAATATCTCCCTCGGGATTATTGACCTTATCTATCCGCGCCACTGGCAGCCATGGATTGCACAGGATTTGGGGCATAAAACCGATATTGATATCTACCTTGACCGCCATGTTGTGCGTCAGGGGCGCTTCCTCTCCCTGCACGATGAAGTGAAAAACTTCCCGCTTCAGCACTGGCTACGCAGTACGGTTATCGCCGGGGGCGCGGCGCTGGTCTTTGCTCTGTTGCTGCTGTTCGTGCCGCTGGATATGCCCATCAAATTCACCCTGTCGTGGATCAAAGGGGCACAAACCGTAGAGGCCACCAGCGTTAAGCAGCTGGATGACGCTGGCGTGCGGGTGGGTGATACGCTCCGTCTGAAGGGTACCGGGATGTGTAACATCCACACCCCAGGGGCCTGGAATACCCGTCAGAACTCGCCGTTCATGCCGTTCGACTGCTCGCAAATCGTCTGGAACGATGCGCCGCCGTTGCCGCTGCCGGAATCGGATGTCGTCAATAAAGCCACTGCGCTCACCCAGACGCTCAACCGCCAGCTGCACCCGAAAACCGATGATGATTCACGCGTCAGCCCTGCCCTGCGTTCTGCCATTCAGAAATCCGGAATGGTACTGCTGGATGACTTTGGCGAAATCGTATTGAAAACGCAGGATTTATGTTCCGCACAGGATGAGTGCGTTCGCCTTAAAAATGCGCTCGTGAACCTGGGTAACAGCAAAGACTGGGACTCGCTGGTGAAGCGCGCCGAAGCGGGTCGACTGGACGGGGTGAACGTGCTGCTGCGCCCGGTGAGTGCCGAATCGCTGGATAACCTGGTGGCGACCTCTACCGCGCCGTTTGTGATGCGTGAAACCACCCGTGCGGCCCAGGCGCTGAATAGCCCGGCGCCTGGCGGTTTTGTGATTGTCAGCGATGAAGGCAGCGATCTGGTCGATCAGCCTTATCCGCAAATTGCCCTGTACGACTACCCGGCTCAGGAACAATGGGGGCAGTTCCAGCGCCTGGCGCAGATGCTGATGCAAACGCCGTTCAGTGCCGAAGGGATTGTGACCAGTATCTTTACCGATGCCAACGGTACGCGCCATATCGGCCTGCACCGGATGCCTGACAGCGCGGGTTTATGGCGTTATATCGGTACATCACTGCTGATGATCGCCATGCTGGTGTCTATTTTCTGGAACGGCATTATGGCTCTGCGCCGTTACCAGCGTTCGCGCACCCGGCTTGCTGAGATCCAGCAATACTACGAAAATTGCCTTAATCCTAAGCTGGTCCCCTCCTCTGAGAGCCTGATCGGATAACATCGCTGCGCGACAAGTTGTGCTACCCTGTCGCGCACGTTTCTTCTGGCTGGAGTTCCCCTATGCATCTTGATATCGCCTGGCAGGAGGTTGATACCGTCCTGCTGGATATGGACGGCACGCTGCTCGATCTCGCCTTCGATAATTACTTCTGGCAAAAGCTGGTCCCGGAGACCTATGGCGAACAGCAGGGTATCTCCCCGGCAGAAGCGCAGGAATTCATTCGTTCGCAATATAGCGCGGTGCAACATACGCTAAACTGGTACTGTCTGGACTACTGGAGCGAACGACTCGGTTTGGATATTTGTGCCATGACCACCGCCCAGGGCCCGCGCGCCGTACTGCGTGAGGACACCGTGCCCTTCCTGGATGCGCTGAAAGCAAGCGGCAAGCGCCGTATTTTGCTGACCAACGCCCATCCGCATAATCTGGCCGTGAAGCTGGAACATACGGGTCTTGCGTCACACCTTGATTTATTACTTTCCACCCACACATTTGGTTATCCGAAAGAGGATCAGCGGTTGTGGCATGCGGTGAAGGAAGAGACCGGTTTACAGCCGGAACGCACGCTGTTCATTGATGACAGCGAGCCCATTCTGGATTCCGCCGCGGCGTTTGGCATTCGCTACTGCCTGGGCGTGACCAATCCTGACTCCGGCCTGGCGGACAAAAGCTATCTGCGGCATCCGGGGCTGGGTGACTATCGTCAGATGATCCCCTCACTGACCGTGAAGGAGACGCCATGAAAGAAAAACCCTCAGATGGGGTAAGACTGGATAAATGGCTGTGGGCAGCCCGTTTTTATAAAACGCGCGCCCTTGCCCGCGAGATGATCGACGGCGGAAAGGTGCATTACAACGGCCAGCGTAGCAAGCCGAGTAAGCTGGTTGAACTGAATGCCACCTTAACGCTGCGTCAGGGCAACGATGAACGAACGGTGGTGATTAAAGCCATTACCGAACAACGACGGCCCGCATCTGAAGCCGTACAGCTTTATGAAGAGACGGCTGAGAGCATTGAAAAGCGCGAGAAGACCGCGCTGGCGCGCAAAATGAATGCGCTGACCATGCCCCACCCGGACCGGCGACCGGATAAAAAAGAGCGCCGCGATCTGATGAAATTTAAACACGGTGAGACCGAGTAACCCTCACCTGCACGAGAGACTATTATGGCCCAACACGACCAATTACACCGCTATCTGTTTGAACAATTCGCCGTGCGTGGCGAGCTGGTCACCGTATCCGAAACCTGGAAACAGATTCTGGAAAACCACAACTACCCGCTGCCGGTGAAAACCCTGTTGGGCGAACTGCTGGTTGCCACCAGCCTGCTGACCGCCACGCTGAAGTTTGCCGGTGATATCACCGTGCAGCTGCAGGGTGATGGCCCGATGTCGCTGGCCGTGATCAACGGTAACAATCAGCAGCAGATGCGCGGCGTCGCGCGCGTTCAGGGCGACGTTCCTGATAATGCCGACCTGAAAACGCTGGTGGGCAATGGCTACCTGGTGATCACCATCTCCCCGGAAGAAGGTGAACGCTATCAGGGCGTGGTCGGTCTGGAAGGCGATACCCTGGCCGCCTGCCTGGAAGATTACTTCATGCGTTCAGAACAGCTGCCAACTCGCCTGTTTATCCGTACCGGTGAAGTAGACGGGCAACCCGCTGCAGGCGGTATGCTGCTGCAGGTTCTGCCCGCACAGGATGCGCAGACCAATGATTTTGAGCACCTGGCGACGCTAACCGAAACCATCAAGGCGGAAGAGCTGTTCAACCTGTCGGCGACCGATGTGCTGTGGCGTCTGTATCATGAAGAAGAGGTGACGGTTTACGATCCACAAGCCGTGGAGTTTAAGTGCACCTGTTCACGTGAACGCTGCGCTGGCGCACTGAAAACCCTGCCGGATGAAGAGATCGACAGCATTATGGCTGAAGACGGTGAAATCGATATGCACTGTGACTACTGCGGTACGCACTATGTGTTCAACTCGATGGATATCGCTGAGATCCGCAACAACGCCTCTCCGGCGGATCCGCAGGTTCACTGATCATAAAGCAACGGCTCCACAAGGAGCCGTTTTGTTAACGCACCAGTGCATTATCGTAGTTTATCTCTACGCGTTCACCGAAGATCTCAATATCTGCCCACGGCTTCACAACGGGTTTCACCTTCCCCTGCTGCACTGCGCGTTCCAGCTCTTCCCGTGATAAACCATCAGGCATTTTCCAGGTATCGCCTGCCAGCTTCCAGCCGGTACCGGTTTGCGTGTACACCACAATCGTGCGGTCGCTAAACTGATAAATCACCGCTTCAGGCTTGCCGTCGCCGTTCAGATCCAGTGACATCAGTAAACAGGTTTTCCGCTCGCGGCTGCAGGAATCAAATCGGTACTGGTTATTCAGCATCGCCTGCCATAACCCCTTGTCGGGGCGAGACGTACCCGGTGCGAGTGTGAACTGCTTCTCAAGCATCCCGGCTGTCATCTTCCCTGCTCCGTCCCGGTTTCCGCTGAGAAGGCCGTACAGCTCACGCTGGCGCTTTGGCTCAGCCATAAACTGCCGATCGTATTGCAGCGTCTGCATGGCTTCGCGTCCCTTACGCCCGCTGTTGCTGAGCATATACAGGCTGACCTGATCCGCGTTGATGCGCCCGTCGTGGTAGCGCACCATATGGCTTTCAACGCTGATACGCCACGGATCAAGCACCGGCGTATGAATCAGGATCAGGAGAATAAGCGCAACTAACCCCGTTAGCGGGATAACGGACGCCTGCAGCTTTTGTGCTTCGCGGCGACAGAAGACAACGCTTATGCAAAATCCTACCGCCCAGACCAGCGCTACCAGCATAATGAGCACGCCATACAGACGCTCCGGCGACCAGCCATATTGCGAAATGCGCAGCCATAACGCCCACCCTGCTAACACCGGATAGGCGGGAACGATAGCGATGGCGAGACAAACCATCCCGTTGAGAAGCGCATAGTAAGGTAGCGTCTGACGCTGCGGATGCCAGACAATCGTCACCAGAAAAAGGAGCAGTAGCGCTAAGGCGGTCAGCAGGCCCGCCGCGGATATCCGTGCGGAAATGGCCTCAAAGCCCATCACGGGCAATGCGCCAATAAACAGCAGGGCTAAGGCCGCCATCAGAGGCAACAGGCCGGTGGCGATCAGGGTAAGCAGATTTTGTAATGCGCGCATCAAGCGCACCTGCATACGCGCCAGCACGGCGACACTGGCAGAAACCACGCCAATCGCCACTGAAATAAACCAGTCAGACTGGAAGAAAAGGCGATCAAAAAACTGAATGCCAATGAGTTTGAAGAGTTCAGCCCAGAGGAAAAGCACCAGCCAGAAGAGGCCGTTGGAGATAAAAATAGTGAGTATAGTCAGCGCGTTGTGCCAGTGCTTATCGTAAAAATCACTGTAGAACGAGGCCGTCGTCGCAGGCGACAGACGCCTTTGCAGCCATGGCAACATCAATAGCATCATCAAAAGAAGATGAAAGCCCCAGACGAGCACGGCCTCTTTAATTTCCCAGTGTTCAAGCCCGGACACGCTCCACTTAAGCCAGGCGCCCATACCGGCGACAACAGCGCCAACGATCGCGAGCGCCAGCCAGAGTAACGGTTTTCTGAATGACGTCACGGAAAGCGCGACAGTGGCGGTCATCGCCACCGTTGCAGGCATCACGCACAAAGACCACACCGTATCGGATGGCAATTTCGCATACGCGATGTACTCGCTGATCCCGTAGCAAATCAGCCCCTGTAGAGCGCCCACCAGCACGATGGCCAGGCGCGTTGAAGGGGATAACGTTTCACTGTTTTCCATCTCTCATCCCTTTTCCAGAAAAGCGTATTGTTTCATCAATCCGCGGACGACATGAATCGTTTTCATACTGTAACCCTTACGTAATTTTCTTACGTGTATGCGATTACATTCACATTCTTTCCGATAAAATCACCAGCCATTAACCTTTTCGGAACATTTTCCCCAACAAAAAAGCGATTCCTGCGATAATCCGCCTGCCCTGTGACTGGAGTCGCAGCGTTTTCCGTTAGTAAGGGTTTTGACCAGATACGTAAATCTATGAGCCCCGTCGCGGTTAACAACCTCAGAAAAACCCTACAATTTCAGGCAGTACATATTGGCTAAGGAGCAGTGATATGCGTGTTACTGGTTTAACCCCGCAAGATCTCAAGGCTTATGGTATTCACGACGTCCAGGAAATCGTCTACAACCCCGATTACGATACGCTGTATCAGGAAGAGCTCAATCCAGCACTGGAAGGATACGAGCGAGGTGTGTTGACTAACCTTGGTGCTATCGCCGTCGATACCGGTATCTTTACCGGTCGTTCGCCGAAAGATAAGTATATCGTCCGAGACGAAACCACCCGCGACACGCTGTGGTGGGCTGACAAGGGCAAAGGGAAGAACGATAACAAACCGCTCTCCCCGGAAACCTGGCAGCATCTGAAAGGGCTCGTCACCCAACAACTTTCCGGCAAGCGTCTGTTCATTGTCGACGCTTTCTGCGGAGCTAACGCCGACACCCGTCTTTCCGTGCGTTTTATCACCGAAGTGGCCTGGCAGGCACATTTCGTGAAAAACATGTTTATTCGTCCAACCGACGAAGAGCTGCAGACGTTCAAACCCGATTTCATCGTGATGAACGGTGCCAAATGCACCAACCCACAGTGGCAAGAGCAGGGCCTGAACTCCGAGAACTTTATCGCCTTTAACCTGACCGAGCGTATCCAGCTGATTGGCGGTACCTGGTACGGCGGCGAGATGAAGAAAGGCATGTTCTCGGTCATGAACTACCTGCTGCCGCTGCGCGGTATCGCCTCTATGCACTGCTCAGCGAACGTCGGTGAAAAAGGGGATGTGGCGGTGTTCTTTGGCCTGTCCGGCACCGGTAAAACCACCCTGTCTACCGATCCAAAACGTCGTCTGATTGGGGATGACGAGCACGGCTGGGATGACGACGGCGTGTTTAACTTCGAAGGCGGTTGCTACGCGAAGACCATTCGTCTGTCTGAAGAAGCTGAGCCGGATATCTTCCATGCCATCCGCCGCGATGCGCTGCTGGAAAACGTCACCGTACGTGCCGACGGCTCTATCGACTTCGACGACGCATCCAAAACCGAAAACACCCGCGTTTCCTACCCGATCTACCACATCGACAACATTGTGAAGCCGGTGTCGAAAGCGGGTCATGCGACGAAGGTGATTTTCCTGACGGCGGATGCGTTCGGCGTGCTGCCGCCGGTTTCCCGCCTGACCGCCAGCCAGACGCAGTATCATTTCCTCTCCGGTTTTACCGCCAAACTGGCGGGCACCGAGCGGGGCGTGACGGAGCCAACCCCAACGTTTTCCGCCTGCTTCGGCGCGGCCTTCCTGTCGCTGCACCCGACGCAGTACGCAGAAGTGCTGGTAAAACGCATGCAGGCCTCCGGGGCGCAGGCGTACCTGGTTAACACCGGCTGGAACGGTACCGGCAAGCGTATCTCCATCAAAGATACCCGCGCCATTATCGACGCCATTCTGGATGGTTCTCTGGATAACGCTGAAACCTTCACCCTGCCGATGTTTGATCTGGCTATTCCAACGGCGCTGCCGGGCGTGGATACGCATATCCTTGACCCACGTAACACCTACGGTTCCCCGGAACAGTGGCGTGAGAAAGCGGAAACGCTGGCGAAGCTGTTTATTGAGAACTTCGAGAAGTATACCGATACCCCAGCGGGTGAAGCGCTGGTGAGTGCGGGACCGAAGCTGTAGCCCTTCTCACTCTCCCGGTGGGAGAGGGTTGGGGTGAGGGCATCAGGCCGCAGCGACCGTACCTTGTCGGGTGGCGGCTTCGCCTTACCCGACCTACAAAAAAGGGTGGCTTAAGCCACCCTTTTTTAACCCTCTTTCACTTGCCCCCGCGTCACCGGCACCGGCAACCAGGCGCGAATGCTCAACCCACCCCGCTCGCTGGTACCAATCTCCAGCAACCCGTTATGGTTATCAACAATACGCTGCACAATCGCCAGGCCTAAACCGGTTCCGCTGGTGCTGCGCGCGCTGTCGCCGCGCACAAACGGCTGGAACAGATGCTTACGCTGCTCGGGCTTGATACCCGGACCGTCATCTTCCACCTGGAACCAGGCGCGGTTGAGTTCCGATCCGCTGCTGACTTTAATCCAGCCATTACCGTAGCGGGCCGCATTCACCACCATGTTTGCCACCGCGCGCTTGATGGAGAGCGGATGCATGCGAACCTGAATTTCACCGGCCTGAAGGTCGGTATCAATCTCACGCTCGTAGCCGCTTTCAGCCGCCACCACTTCGCCCAGCACCGCGTTCAGGTCAGCCATCTCCATCGGCATCTCCTGCCCGGTACGCAGGTAGTCAATAAACTGCTCAATGATGGCGTTACACTCTTCGATATCCTTGTTGATGGACTCGGCGAGATAACCGTCCTCTTCGCCCATCATCTCCGTCGCCAGTCGGATACGCGTGAGTGGCGTACGCAGATCATGGCTGACGCCCGCCATCAGCAGCGTACGGTCATCCGCCAGCTGTTTGACGCCAGCCGCCATATGATTAAACGCGCGCGTCACCGAACGCACCTCCGATGCGCCATATTCACGCAGCGGCGGCGGAATAATCCCTTTACCGACCTGGAGCGCAGCGTGTTCCAGGTCGACCAGCGGTCGGTTCTGTATGCGGATAAACAGCCACGCGCCGCCTATCGCTAACAGCATGATGGCAAGGGTGTAGCGGAACAGCGGCGAGAAGTCGCCCTGGTGGATTTCGGTCAGCGGAACGCGCACCCAGATATTGGGCGACAGCCAGGTTTTCAGCCAGACAACCGGCGAGCTTTTGTTGACCTCAACACGCACCTCCGTCGGGCCCCCCAGCTGCTGCGCCATCTGCTGGCTGAGGAATTCATAGTGCTGTGCCCAGCGCAGACCCGCGTCTTCCGCCGCTTCATTCGAATAGAGCGAAATGCCCAGTTCACGGTAGATTTCACGGCGAAACGCCGGAGGAACCACTAACTGCGTGCCGTCCTCCAGCTGCAGTTTATCGGTCATCAGCATACGCACTTCGTACGCCAGGACCTTATTAAACTGCTGAAGGCTCGGCAGGATCGCAAAGTTCAGCACCACCAGGTAGGTTGTCACCAGGCTGACAAACAGCAAGGTGACAATCAAAAGCAGGGTACGGGCAAACGAGCTTCGCGGTGAGAAGCGCATTCGCCTCATGCTTTAGCGCCGTCCGGGACGAACACGTAGCCCAGACCCCACACGGTCTGAATATAACGAGGATGCGCCGGATCTTCTTCCACCATGCGGCGCAGACGAGAGATCTGCACGTCGATGGAACGTTCCATTGCCGAGTATTCACGGCCGCGCGCCAGGTTCATCAGCTTGTCACGGGAGAGCGGCTCACGCGGGTGGCTGACCAGCGCTTTCAGTACCGCGAACTCGCCGCTGGTGAGCGGCATTGGCTCGTCTTCACGGAACATCTCACGCGTACCGAGGTTCAGCTTGAACTTCCCGAACGCAATCACCGCTTCTTCCTGCGACGGTGCGCCTGGCAGTTCGTTCGCCTGACGGCGCAGCACGGCCCGAATACGCGCCAGCAGTTCACGCGGGTTAAACGGTTTAGGAATGTAGTCGTCAGCGCCAATTTCGAGGCCCACGATACGGTCAACCTCTTCCCCTTTCGCCGTCACCATAATGATTGGCATGGGGTTGCTCTGGCTGCGCAGACGGCGGCAGATAGAGAGCCCGTCTTCGCCCGGCAGCATCAGGTCGAGGACCATAAGATGGAAGGATTCACGGGTCAGCAGGCGGTCCATCTGCTCAGCGTTCGCGACGCTACGAACCTGGAAGCCCTGCTCGGTCAGATAACGTTCCAGCAGCGCACGCAGGCGCATGTCGTCATCCACGACCAGAATTTTGTAGTTCTCTTGCATTGTGTGTACTCCCAAAGGTTCGGATAGTCTAATAACAGCGTATTCTAAAAAAGTGCACGGGTTCGACCAGCGAATTCTGGTATAAATTCTAGTCGAAATTGTTACAAAGCATATTTAACAGCAGCTTATCTGCACAATTCATCACATAAATGATTATTAACGCTGTCTGATAGACTACGTGATACGTAATGTGCGCAATGTTTGCAATGAAGTCGAGTCTGAAGGTCACAGTATGAAAACGCCCCTGATCACCCGCGAAGGGTACGAAAAACTCAAAAAAGAGATGGATTATCTGTGGCGCGAAGAGCGTCCGGAAGTGACCAAAAAAGTTACCTGGGCGGCAAGCCTGGGCGACCGCAGCGAAAATGCTGACTACCAGTACAACAAAAAGCGGCTGCGTGAGATCGACCGTCGGGTACGCTATCTGACCAAATGTCTCGAGAATCTTAAAATTGTCGATTATTCACCGCAGCAGGAGGGCAAAGTCTTCTTCGGCGCGTGGGTAGAGATCGAGAATGATGATGGCAATACCCTGCGCTTTCGCATTGTCGGGTACGACGAAATTTTTGGCCGTAAGGATTACATCTCCATCGACTCGCCGATGGCCCGCGCGCTGCTGAAAAAGGAGGTGGGTGATTTAGCCGTTGTCCAGACGCCTGCCGGAGAAGCGAGCTGGTACGTCAATGAGATCACCTACGTAAAATAGTCCGAGAGCGCCCTCCACGGCTGGCATTTTACCGTGTCAGCCCGTATAACTATCCCCTGATTTTTGACCCACAAGATGATAAAGCCATGATGAAAGATTCGCTCTGCCGCATTATTGCGGGTGAACTTCAGGCCAGAGCCGAACAGGTAGAAGCTGCCGTTCGCCTGCTTGATGAAGGGAACACCGTGCCGTTTATTGCACGTTATCGTAAGGAAGTCACCGGCGGTCTGGATGACACGCAGCTGCGTAACCTGGAGACCCGTCTGGGCTACCTCCGTGAACTGGAAGACCGCCGTCAGGCAATCCTCAAATCCATCGGCGAACAGGGCAAACTGACCAGCGATCTGGAAAAGGCCATTAACGGCACCCTGAGCAAAACTGAACTCGAAGACCTCTATCTGCCCTACAAACCGAAGCGCCGTACGCGCGGGCAGATTGCAATTGAAGCAGGTCTGGAGCCGCTGGCCGAGCTGCTGTGGAACGAACCGTCACACGACCCGGAAACCGAAGCGGCCAAATTTATCGACGCTGACAAAGGCGTGGCAGACACCAAAGCGGCCCTTGATGGCGCACGCTACATTCTGATGGAGCGCTTCTCCGAGGATGCCGCCCTGCTCTCCCGTGTGCGTGATTATCTGTGGAAGAACGCCCACATCGTCTCTACCGTGGTGGCAGGCAAAGAAGAGGAAGGCGCGAAATTCCGCGACTACTTCGATCACCACGAACCGATTTCAACTGTGCCTTCTCACCGTGCGCTGGCCATGTTCCGCGGCCGTAATGAAGGCGTGCTGCAGCTCTCTCTCAACGCCGACCCGCAGTTTGATGAGCCGCCAAAAGAGAGCCACTGCGAGCAGATCATCACCGATCACCTCGGCCTGCGCCTGAATAACGCCCCGGCGGACAGCTGGCGTAAAGGCGTGGTGAGCTGGACATGGCGCATTAAGGTGCTGATGCACCTCGAAACCGAACTGATGGGCACCGTGCGCGAGCGTGCGGAAGACGAAGCAATCAACGTCTTTGCCCGTAACCTGCATGATCTGCTGATGGCCGCACCTGCTGGCCTGCGTGCGACCATGGGTCTCGATCCGGGTCTGCGTACCGGCGTAAAAGTGGCGGTGGTTGACGGTACCGGCAAGCTGGTGGCAACCGACACCATTTACCCGCATACCGGTCAGGCGGCGAAGGCTGCTGTAGTGGTGGCCGCACTGTGCGAGAAATATAACGTTGAGCTGGTGGCTATCGGCAACGGTACGGCCTCCCGCGAAACCGAACGTTTCTACCTCGACGTGCAGAAACAGTTCCCGAAAGTGACGGCGCAGAAAGTGATCGTCAGCGAGGCCGGGGCGTCCGTCTATTCTGCGTCAGAGCTGGCGGCCCAGGAGTTCCCGGACCTGGACGTCTCCCTGCGTGGTGCGGTCTCTATCGCCCGTCGTCTGCAGGATCCGCTGGCGGAACTGGTGAAGATCGACCCGAAATCCATCGGTGTGGGCCAGTATCAGCACGACGTGAGCCAGACGCAGCTGGCGCGTAAGCTGGATGCGGTGGTGGAAGATTGCGTAAACGCCGTGGGCGTGGACCTGAACACCGCCTCCGTTCCTCTGCTGACCCGCGTGGCAGGCTTAACCCGCATGATGGCGCAGAACATCGTTGCCTGGCGTGATGAGAACGGTCAGTTCCAGAACCGCCAGCAGTTGCTGAAGGTAAGCCGTCTGGGGCCGAAAGCGTTTGAGCAGTGTGCGGGCTTCCTGCGCATCAACCACGGCGATAACCCGCTGGATGCCTCAACCGTTCACCCGGAAGCCTACCCGGTGGTTGAGCGCATTCTGGCAGCGACTCAGCAGGCACTCAAAGACCTGATGGGCGACAGCAACGCGCTGCGCAACCTGAAAGCGGTCGATTTCACCGACGAGCAGTTCGGCGTGCCGACCGTGACCGACATCATCAAAGAGCTGGAAAAACCGGGCCGCGATCCGCGTCCTGAGTTCAAAACCGCGACCTTTGCCGACGGCATCGAGACCATGAACGACCTGCTGCCGGGCATGGTGCTGGAAGGCGCCGTCACCAACGTCACTAACTTTGGCGCTTTTGTCGATATCGGCGTGCATCAGGATGGCCTGGTGCATATCTCATCGCTCGCCGATAAGTTCGTTGAAGATCCGCATACGGTGGTCAAAGCGGGCGATATCGTGAAGGTGAAAGTGCTGGAAGTGGACCTGCAGCGCAAGCGAATCGCCCTGACCATGCGTCTGGACGAGCAGCCAGGTGAAACCAATGCGCGCCGCGGCAGTAACGGCGGTAGCCGTGAGCAGCAGCGCCCTGCCGCCAAAGGCGCGAAGCCGCGTGGGCGTGATGCGCAGCCTGCGGGTAACAGCGCAATGATGGATGCGCTGGCGGCCGCGATGGGTAAGAAACGCTAAGGTTGTAAATGCCCCTCACCCTAACCCTCTCCCCAAAGGGGAGAGGGAACTTGAACACCCTCTCCCTGTGGGAGAGGGTTGGGGTGAGGGGACAAATTATATCGCAAGAGATGAAACCGATTGCATATCCATATTTAAACCACCATTTATCACTCCGTTAACAAATACATTTATTATTCCCTGCCCCGTAATTCAGCAAATATTGAGCAAGGTCAAACAGGCCGTAAATTAATACGCTTAACAACATTCCGTCACAGTTTTCATATTGCTGATAAAAACTATTCTCATTATCATCCCATAGTAGATAATTTAACCTTCCGTGGAATCAGGCATTATGCAATTCACTCCAGACAGTGCATGGAAAATTACCGGTTTTACCCGCGAAATTAGCCCGGCCTATCGGCAAAAGCTGCTGTCGCTGGGCATGCTCCCCGGCTCGTCATTCCAGGTAGTGCGCGTGGCCCCGTTAGGTGATCCCGTTCATATCGAAACCCGGCGCGTGAATCTGGTACTGCGTAAAAAAGACCTCGCATTAATTGAAGTCGAAGCCTTATCCCAATAACAAGCCAGCGGTTTCAGTGAGTCGAAAACAATGAAAAAATTAACTATTGGCTTAATTGGCAATCCTAATTCCGGCAAGACAACGTTATTTAACCAGCTCACCGGTGCACGCCAGCGTGTGGGTAACTGGGCGGGCGTAACGGTTGAACGTAAAGAAGGCCAGTTCACCACGACAGACAATCAGGTCACCCTGGTGGATCTGCCCGGCACCTACTCCTTAACCACCATTTCGTCACAAACCTCGCTCGATGAGCAGATTGCCTGTCACTATATTCTGAGTGGCGATGCGGACCTGTTAATCAACGTGGTCGATGCATCTAACCTGGAACGTAACCTCTATCTGACGCTGCAATTGCTTGAGCTGGGGATCCCCTGCATTGTGGCGCTCAACATGCTCGACATCGCAGAGAAACAAAAGCTGCGTATCGACGTCGACGCCCTCTCCGCGCGTCTGGGCTGCCCGGTAGTGCCGCTGGTTTCTACCCGTGCCCGCGGAATTGACGCACTGAAGCTGGCCATTGACCGCCACGCGGGCAACGCCGACGTTGAGCTGGTGCACTATGCGCAACCGCTTCTGCGCGAAGCCGGTCTGCTGGCGCAGGAAATGGACAACAGCATGCCCGCCAGACAGCGCCTGTGGCTCGGCCTGCAGATGCTGGAAGGCGATATCTACAGCCGTGCCTATGCGGTCCATGCCGCAGACAAACTGGACGTGGCGCTGGCGCGTCTGAGCGATGAGCTCGATGACCCGGCCCTGCACATCGCCGACGCGCGCTATCAGGCCATCGCCGCCATTTGCGACGTGGTCAGTAATGCCCTGACTGCTGAGCCAAGCCGCTTTACGGCCGCCGTGGACAAGATTGTGCTTAACCGCTTCCTCGGTTTGCCGATCTTTTTACTGGTCATGTACCTGATGTTCCTGCTCGCTATTAACATCGGTGGCGCGCTACAGCCTATTTTCGATGCTGGTTCTGTGGCGATATTTGTCCACGGTATTCAGTGGCTGGGCTACACCCTGCACTTCCCGGAATGGCTGACCATTTTCCTCGCCCAGGGGATCGGTGGTGGTATCAACACCGTTCTGCCGCTGGTACCGCAAATCGGCATGATGTACCTGTTCCTCTCGTTCCTTGAGGACTCCGGTTACATGGCGCGTGCGGCTTTCGTGATGGATCGTCTGATGCAGGCCCTGGGTCTGCCGGGTAAATCCTTCGTCCCGCTGATTGTCGGCTTCGGCTGTAACGTCCCGTCGGTAATGGGTGCGCGCACGCTTGATGCACCCCGCGAACGTCTGATGACCATCATGATGGCGCCATTTATGTCCTGCGGGGCGCGACTGGCTATCTTTGCGGTCTTTGCCGCGGCCTTCTTTGGTCAGGAAGGGGCACTGGCGGTCTTCTCGCTGTATGTGCTGGGCATCGTGATGGCGATCCTGACCGGGCTCATGCTTAAACACACCATCATGCGCGGGGAAGCGTCGCCGTTTGTGATGGAACTGCCGGTGTATCACGTGCCGCATCTGAAAAGCCTGGCGATCCAGACCTGGCAGCGCCTGAAAGGTTTTGTGCTGCGCGCCGGTAAAGTGATTGTCATCGTCAGCATCTTCCTGAGCGCGCTGAACAGTTTCACCCTGAGCGGGCAGGCGGCGGATAACATCAACGACTCCGCCCTCGCCTCCGTGAGCCGCATCATTACCCCGGTGTTTAAACCGATTGGCGTGCATGAAGACAACTGGCAGGCGACCGTTGGCCTGTTCACCGGCGCGATGGCAAAAGAGGTGGTGGTCGGCACCCTGAACACGCTTTACACCGCTGAGAATATCCAGGAAGAAGAGTTTAACCCGGCGGCGTTCCACCTCGGTGATGAACTGCTCGGCGCGGTGGAAGAGACCTGGCAGAGCCTGAAAGACACCTTCAGCCTGAGCGTACTGGCGAACCCGATTGAAGCCAGCAAAGGCGACGGCGAAATGGCCACCGGTGCCATGGGCGTGATGAGCGAGAAATTTGGCAGCGCGTCAGCGGCCTACAGCTACCTCATCTTTGTCCTGCTCTATATTCCGTGCATCTCGGTGATGGGGGCGATAGCCCGTGAGTCCAGCCGCGGCTGGATGGGGTTCTCCATCCTGTGGGGCTTAAACATCGCCTACTCGCTGGCGACGCTCTTTTACCAGACCGTTAACTTCAGCCAGCATCCGCGCTACAGCCTGGTCTGCATCCTGGCGGTTGTGCTGTTTAACGTGCTCGTTCTCGGTCTGCTACGCCGGGCACGCAGCCGCGTCGATATCAACCTGCTGGCAAACCGTAAAACCGCCGCGACCTGCTGCAACAGCCCGGCGGGCGATTGTCACTAGGGGGAGCCATGGCATCGTTGATTCAGGTTCGTGATTTACTGGCGTTGCAGGGGCGTATGGAGGCAAAACAGCTGAGCCTCAGCCTGCATACGCCGCAGCCGATGATCGATGCCATGCTGGAAAGACTGGAAGCGATGGGGAAAGCCATACGTATTCAGGAAGAGCCGGACGGTTGTCTGTCCGGCAGTTGTAAACATTGCCCGGAAGGGAAAGCCTGTCTCAGGGAGTGGTGGGCACTTCGTGATTGAAGGCGATCAACGCTGAACAAAACTCGGCAGGATGCGAGATAAACGGCGCATGGGCCGCTTTGGCGATTGTCAGCGATTGACTCTCTGGCCACAGTTCATCCAGCAGTGGCACCACTTTGCGTGGAACCAGCCCATCCAGATAACCATAAATGCGCAGGTGCGGCACCGCCAGCGCGGTCATCGGCTCACGCAGGTCGACCGTTTTCAGTAATTCGAGTCCCCCGTTCAGCACCTCCACATCCGGCATCGGCAGCGACAGCACGGTTTGCTTCAGCAGACGGGCATCCTTACGGGCGCTCTCTGTCCCCATCGTCTGCAGGGCCAGGAAGCGTTCTACCGTTCGCTGGTAATCTTCGCTCAACTGCCGCTGGAAGTTGCTCAGTACGTCCGGCTTAATACCCGGCCACTCCTCCTGCGCACTGAAGTTCGGCGACGAGGCCACCGTTACCAGCGCCTGCACGCGTTCAGGGTTCGTTAATGCAACCTCACTTGCCACCAGCCCGCCCAGACTCCAGCCGAGCCAGATGGCCTGTTGCGGTGCGGCGGCCAGAACCTGCTGCGCCATTTCGTCAAGCGACATCGCCCCATAGCCCCGGCTGCGGCCAAAACCGGGTAAATCCACCAGATGCAGCGTGAAATGCGAGGCAAGTTCCTCATTTACGCAATGCCATACTTCCGCATTCAGTCCCCATCCGTGCAGCAGCACAAGATGGCGATTTCCCGTCCCTACGGTCTGCCACCACAGCGTCTTCATCAGTTACTGTTCTCTTTTTTACATGGAGGTTGTCTATGCTAACAGTGCCCGGCTTGTGCTGGCTATGTCGAATGCCACTTGCGCTGAGCGCGTGGGGAGTCTGTTCCGTCTGCACGCGTTCGCTGGCAAGCCGCATCACGACCTGCCCGCAGTGCGGTTTACCGGCGTACAGTCCACAGTTTCCCTGCGGTCGCTGCCTGAAAAAGCCACCACCGTGGAGCGCCCTGGTGGCGATCGATGATTACGTTCCACCGTTAAGCAGGCTTATCCACGCGCTGAAGTTTTCCGGCCAGATTGCGCTGGCTCGCCCTCTCGCCCGCCTGTTATTGCTGGCGGTGTTGCAGGCACGGCGCACGCGCGCGCTGCCGAAAGTGGATATGGTGCTGAATGTGCCCTTATACCGGCGCCGTCACTGGCGACGCGGCTACAACCAGAGCGACCTGCTCTGTCGCCCGCTCGCCCGGTGGCTCGGCTGTCAGTACCCAGCCGCTGCGCTGACGCGCCGCCATGCCACTGCCATTCAGCATCAGCTGAGCGCCCGGCTTCGCAAAAGGAACCTCAAAAACGCCTTTCGCCTTGAATTCGCCGTCAAAGGGCTCCATATCGCGATTGTGGATGATGTCGTCACCACAGGCAGTACCGTTGCTGAACTTTCCCGACTGCTTTTGCAAAGCGGCGCCGCGTCGGTTCAGGTATGGTGTCTGTGCCGTACCTTGTAGCCCTTCTCCAATGGGCGTATGATTATACCCAGGTAATTTAGTCAACTATTAGGCCAAAGCTATGATCCGTATTTCCGATTCTGCACAAGCGCACTTTGCCAAACTGCTGGCAAATCAGGAAGAAGGGACGCAGATCCGCGTGTTTGTGATCAATCCAGGCACTCCGAATGCAGAATGTGGTGTCTCCTATTGTCCGCCAGACGCGGTGGAAGCAACTGACACTGCCCTTAAATTTGACCAGCTCACGGCATATGTTGATGAGCTGAGCGCGCCGTATCTTGAAGATGCGGAGATCGACTTCGTCACCGACCAGCTGGGCTCGCAGCTGACGCTGAAAGCGCCAAACGCCAAAATGCGTAAAGTATCTGACGATGCCCCGCTGATGGAGCGCGTAGAGTATCTGCTGCAATCCCAGATCAACCCGCAGCTGGCCGGTCACGGTGGTCGCGTTTCCCTGATGGAAATCACCGACGAAGGCTACGCAATTCTGCAGTTTGGCGGCGGCTGTAACGGTTGTTCCATGGTCGATGTGACCCTGAAAGAAGGGATCGAGAAGCAGCTGCTGAACGAGTTCCCTGAACTGAAAGGCGTGCGTGACCTGACCGAACACCAGCGCGGCGAGCACTCTTACTACTGATTCATTGCCCGTCTGTATTGCCCGGTGGCGCTGCGCTTACCGGGCCTACAAAAATAGTGCGGTCTGATGCCCTCACCCCGCCCCTCTCCCACGGGAGAGGGTGAAAACATTAAAAACGGTAACCTTGCGGTTACCGTTTTGCGTTTACCTCCATATGTTGACCTGCGTCTCATAATTTAAATTTTGCCCTCCAGGGTGATTCTCAATCACGTCATGTTACCCGTATCATTCTCATGGGCACTAAACACACTCATAACAGCCGACTAAACTAAATAGTTTCCAAGGTATCAGTATTAGTGCCGTTAACCACTCTGTTCCCAGTTGGGACAACCGGAACGTGTCGTTGAAACAATGACGTTACCCATAACAATTCAAAGGCCAGGTAAATCATGCCATTAGTCATCGTTGCTATCGGTGTTGTGTTATTACTGCTCTTGATGATCCGTTTCAAAATGAACGGGTTTATCGCTCTGGTTCTGGTGGCACTTGCAGTCGGTCTGATGCAAGGGATGCCGCTGGTCAAAGTTATTAGCTCCATTAAAGCGGGTGTCGGCGGTACGCTCGGCAGCCTGGCGTTGATCATGGGCTTTGGCGCCATGCTCGGCAAAATGCTGGCGGACTGCGGTGGTGCACAGCGTATTGCCACCACGCTTATCGACAAATTTGGTAAGAAGAACATCCAGTGGGCAGTTGTGTTAACCGGTTTTACCGTCGGTTTCGCATTGTTCTATGAAGTGGGCTTCGTGCTGATGCTGCCGCTGGTCTTCACCATTGCGGCGGCGGCGAGCATTCCGCTGCTGTATGTCGGTGTGCCAATGGCAGCAGCGCTGTCCGTGACGCACGGCTTCCTGCCACCGCACCCGGGCCCAACCGCTATCGCCACCATTTTCCACGCCGATATGGGTAAAACCCTGCTGTTCGGTACGATTCTGGCCATCCCAACCGTGATTCTGGCAGGCCCTGTTTATGCCCGCTTCCTGAAAGGCATTGATAAGCCGATTCCGGAAGGTCTGTACAGCGCGAAAACCTTCACCGAAGAAGAAATGCCTGGCTTTGGCGTCAGCGTCTGGACCTCTCTGGTCCCGGTGATCCTGATGGCGATGCGCGCCGTGGCAGAGATGGTTCTGCCGAAAGGTCACGCGTTCCTGTCCGTTGCTGAGTTCCTCGGCGACCCGGTGATGGCCACGCTGATTGCTGTGTTGATCGCGATGTTCACCTTCGGCCTGAACCGCGGTCGTTCCATGGATCAGATCAACGACACGCTGACCTCTTCCATCAAAATCATTGCCATGATGCTGTTGATCATCGGCGGTGGCGGTGCGTTCAAGCAGGTTCTGGTCGATAGCGGTGTGGATAAATACATCGCGGCCATGATGCATGAAACCAACGTGTCGCCGCTTCTGATGGCCTGGTCTATCGCCGCAGTTCTGCGTATCGCGCTGGGTTCTGCAACCGTTGCGGCAATCACCGCGGGCGGTATCGTTGCGCCACTGATTGCCACCACGGGCGTCAGCCCTGAGCTGATGGTTATTGCCGTCGGTTCCGGTAGCGTGATTTTCTCACACGTGAACGATCCGGGCTTCTGGCTGTTCAAGGAGTACTTCAACCTGACTATCGGTGAAACCATCAAGTCCTGGTCCGCGCTGGAAACCATTATTTCGGTGTGCGGTCTGGTCGGGGTGCTGCTGTTGAATATGGTGGTCTGATGCCATAAGTCGGGTGGCGGCTTCGCCTTACCCGACCTACTCGCTCCATGTAGGCCCGGTAAGCGTAGCGCCGCCGGGCAATAAAAAACCCGCCACTGGCGGGTTTTTTATCACTTCTTCGCGACTGCTTTTCGCCGCTTATCCAAATCCTTAATCAGCCTGTTCACCCCGTCATCAGCAAACATCGTCTCAAGCGTGGTGGATAACTTGCGGCGCCAGTTCTTGTACTGATAGCTGGTGCCCGGGATGTTCACCGGCTCCGCCATATCAATCCAGTCTTCCGGCTGCAGGCCCAGCAGGGCGCTGTTGCTGTCGGCAATGTAGCGCTGCAATCCGCGGTTGAGCGTCGGCGTCATCGACATCAGCGACGCTTTATGCCCGGCGCGTTTCGGCAGACAGCCGTGCTTATGCAGTGCATCCAGCAGACCCTGCTTCGCCAGCTCGCGATCCTGATACAGGCCGCGAAGGACATCTTCATCCGGATAGAGACCCAGGGTTTTACCGAGCGTCAGATCGCCGCTTTCCCAATAGCCACGAAGCGTAGGAAGGTCATGCGTCGTCGCGACTGCCATTGACTGTTCAGGGTACGCTTGCGGCGCGCGGAAGGTTTTCTCATGGTCGTTTTCAAAATAGAGCACTTTATAGGAGTAAACGCCGCTGTCGCGAAGCTTACTGACGATTTCTACCGGCACGGTACCGAGATCTTCGCCGATCACCATGCACTGATGGCGCTTGCTTTCCAGCGCCAGGATCGACAGCAGATCGTCAACCGGATACTGAACATACGCCCCGTGATCGGCCGTCTCACCGTAGGGGATCCACCACAGGCGCAGCACGGACATCACGTGGTCGATACGCAGCGCGCCGCAGTTCTGCATGTTGGCGCGCAGCAGATCGATAAACGGCTCGTAGGCACGCGCCGCCATCACGTGCGGATCCATCGGCGGCAGGCCCCAGTTCTGGCCGAGCGGGCCCAGAATATCCGGTGGTGCGCCTACGGAGGCCTTCAGGCAGTACAGCTCACGGTCACACCAGGTTTCCGCCCCACCTTCTGCCACGCCAACGGCCAGGTCGCGATACAGACCGATCGGCATCTTATAGCCCTGGCTCACCTGCCAGCAGTCGGCAAACTGGCTGTACGCCAGCCACTGCAGCCACAGGTAGAAGTCCACTTCATCGGCGTATTTTTTACAGAACGCTTTGACTTCAGGCGTGTCGACGGATTGATACGCCTCCGGCCAGACCGGCCAGCCCCAGCGCATTTCGTCCTCTTTCACCTGATACGCATGCAGCGCATCGAACGCCGCCTGCCAGTAGAGGCTCTCGCCCTCCTGCGCCACAAACTGACGGAAGGCGGCCATCTCCTCGTCATCACGCTGAGAAAAGCCTTTCCACGCCAGACGCAGGGCAGCCATCTTCAGCGCCGTCACGGTGGAATAGTCCACCCAGTCTGCTTCGCGCGCCTGCTTCAGCGCCTGCTGAGTGGTGCTAAGTGCCCACCACGCCTGCGCTTCCGGGCTGTTTTTGAAATCGTCTAACGCATTCACGTCGATGTAAATCACGTTCAGCCAGCGACGGGACGACGGGCTGTACGGGCTGGCACTCTCCGGGTTAGCCGGATAGAGGGCGTGGATCGGGTTGAGGCCGATAAACGCGCCGCCGCGCTCCCCCACCGATGCCAGCATCTTTTTCAGGTCACCAAAATCGCCGATGCCCCAGTTGCTGTCAGAGCGCAGGGTGTAGAGTTGCACGCAGGCACCCCACAGCTTTTTGCCTTCGAGCAACGCCTGCGGCTCATAACAACGTTTTGGCGCCACGATCAACCGGCAGTGAAAGCGCAGCTCGTCCTGGGTGAGCGTTAGGGTGTGGTAACCCTCCGGCAGCTTCGCCGGAAGGGTGAGTGCTTTGCCGCCAGTGGCGTGACCCTTGTGCTGATGTCCCTCTTCGGTGGTCAGCAGCCAGGTAAACTCGCCGCGTCCTTCCACCGCCAGCGACATCTTTTTGCCCGCGGTGAAGACTTTAACGTTCGGTACCGGCGTGGCCGACGCTTTCGCGTCGGTTTTGTGCATGGCATCCAGCAAACGTCTTTTGGTGTCGGCGCCAATAGACTGTGGTTTGCCGTGAGCATTAATGTAACTAAGGCTGATCCCCGCCGCCTGCGCGGCACTGTCCAGACGTTTACTCTCCATCGCGCTTCCTTAGCGTTTTGCCTGCCAGATACGAGTCTGATAATCACGGATTGAACGGTCAGAGCTGAACATTCCGCAGCGGGCGGTGTTCAGAATGCACGCCCGGGTCCACGCTTCCTGGTCACGGTACAACACGTCGACCTGTTTTTGCGCTTCCACGTAGGCCGTGAAGTCCGCCATCACCAGATACGGGTCGCCGCCGTGTTTGTCCATGCTGTGCAGCATCTGGTCAAACGCATGCTTATCGCCATCGCTGTATTTACCGCTTTCCAGCTCTTTTAGCACCGCATCCAGCACTTTGTCCTTCTTACGCCATTTCACCGGATCGTAGCCTTTGGCCTTGAGGGCTTTCACTTCTTCAACGGTATGACCAAAGATAAAGATGTTCTCTTCTCCAACCTTCTCGGCAATCTCTACGTTCGCACCGTCGAGCGTACCAACAGTCAGCGCGCCGTTCAGCGCCAGCTTCATGTTGCCGGTACCAGACGCTTCTTTACCCGCGGTCGAGATCTGCTCGGAGATATCCGCCGCCGGGATCAGCATCTCTGCGGCAGAGACGCAGTAGTCCGGCAAGAACACCACTTTCAGCTTGTCGCCCACTTTCGGATCGTTGTTGATAGCCTCCGCCACTTTATTGATGGCGAGGATAATGTTTTTCGCCAGGTAGTAGCCCGGTGCCGCTTTCGCGCCGAACAGGAACACGCGCGGCACACGGTCAGCCTGCGGGTTCTCGCGGATCTCTTTGTACAGCGCGAGGATATGCAGCAGGTTCAGGTGCTGACGTTTATATTCGTGCAGACGCTTAATCTGGATGTCGAAAATGGCGTTCGGGTTAATCTCGATCCCGGTACGCGCTTTCACAAACGCCGCCAGACGCACTTTGTTATCCCGCTTGATGGCGCGGTACTGTTCGCGGAATTTCGCGTCGTCCGCGTATTTTTCCAGGTTGATCAGCTGGTCCAAATCGTTGGCCCACTCTTTCTTCAGCGTTTTGTCCAGCAGACCGGCCAGCAGCGGGTTGCACTGTTTGATCCAGCGACGCGGCGTGATGCCGTTAGTTACGTTATGGAATTTGGTCGGCCACAGCTGGTGATATTCCGGGAACAGGTCTTTCACCACCAGATCCGAGTGCAGCGCCGCCACACCGTTCACCGCAAAGCCGCTCACCACGCACATATTTGCCATGCGCACCTGTTTGTCATGCACCACGGCCAGCTTCGCCCAGACCGCTTTGTTGCCCGGCCAGGTTTTATCAACCAGCGTTTTAAACTGGTCGTTAATCTTGTTGATGATCTGCATATGGCGCGGCAGCAGCGTTTTCACCAGCTTCTCGTCCCAGCACTCCAGCGCTTCTGGCATCAGGGTGTGGTTGGTGTAAGCAAAGGTGCGGCTGGTGATCGCCCAGGCATCATCCCAGCTCAGCTGGTGCTCGTCGATCAGCACACGCAGCAGTTCAGGAATAGCGATGGTCGGGTGCGTGTCGTTAAGTTGAATCACTTCAAAGTCAGGCAGCTGTGCCAGCTTGCGGCCCGCCAGGTGGTGACGACGCAGAATATCCGCCACGGAGCAGGCGCACTGGAAGTACTGCTGCATCAGACGCAGTTTCTTGCCCGCCAGATGGTTGTCGTTCGGGTAGAGCACTTTGGTCAGCTTCTCGGCGTCGATGCCCTGCTGTTCGGCACGCAGGAAATCGCCGTCGTTAAATTTGGTCAGGTTAAACGGATGCGCATGCTTCGCCTGCCACAGACGCAGCGGTTGCGCCACGCCGTTACGGTAACCGAGCACCGGCAGGTCCCAGGCTTCGCCGATAAACGTAAATGCCGGTTCCCAGAGACCCTGTTTTGATACTTTACCGCCAATGTTCACCTGCACATCCAGCTGCGCGTTGTGGCGGAACCACGGGTAGGTGTTACGGTGCCAGTCGTCCGGCGCTTCCATCTGATGCCCGTCTGCAAATGACTGACGGAACAGACCGTATTGATAGTTCAGGCCGTAACCAATGGCCGACTGCCCAACCGTTGCCATCGAATCGAGGAAACAGGCCGCCAGACGTCCCAGACCACCGTTGCCCAGCGCCGGGTCAATCTCTTCTTCCAGCAGGTCGGTCAGGTTAATGTCGTGTTCTTTCAGCACATCCCCAACCTCCTGATACCAGCCGAGGTTCAGCAGGTTGTTGCCGGTCAGACGACCGATCAGGAATTCCATCGAGATGTAGTTGACGTGGCGCTGACCTTTTACCGGTTTTGCCAGAGGTTGAGCATCCAGCTGCTCTGCGAGCGCACCGCTCACCGCCTGCCACCACTGGTGAGGCGTCATCTCGTTTGCAGCATGAAGGCCAAAACGCTGCCACTGACGCGTCAGGGCAGCCTGGAATTGAGCTTTGTTGAAGGTAGGCTGTGACATAGGGGATCGGCATCCTTTAGAAAGAAAACACAAGTTGGCGCTAGTGTGCCTGGCTCATTTCTCCTCTTCCTCCTCCCGCAGGGGATTAGGCAGGGAGGAGTAGCGGGGATGAGCATAAAAGTGTGATCGAGGCCACTCTGAGAGCATAGTCGGAGTGTTTCAGGAAGATAAAAAGATAACCGGGAAGCGTGTCAGGAAAATGAAATGCAGTTTCGGGTGAAATTAAAACGCGCTGAAATGATTACTTACGTAGAATAATATTTCTGCAACCGGGTCAGACGAAGAAGATTATTAATTTCACTAAACTTTACCCCGCGTTTATTAAATTTGACGTCACTATACCTTTCTGAAACCAGTTTCAGCGCAGCCGCAGCACAGCCATACAAGCCAGCATTGACGCGGCATCACAGCCCTTTCCAGAAAGTTCCATCATCTCTCTGAATGTTTTGTGACAGAGTGCAAATTCAGAGCCACCAAAACCAGACATAACTTGCAATAGTTCTCTTTCTGGCCGACCTTATATCTATTAATTACGAAGCGCAAAAAAAATAAATTCTCTCGTTCCCCACAGTGAAGTGAAACCTATGTTGATTCCGTCTAAATTAAGTCGCCCGGTTCGTCTTGACCATACAGTGGTCCGCGAGCGTCTGTTGGCTAAACTTTCCGGCGCGCATAATTTCCGACTGGCGCTGGTTACGAGCCCTGCAGGTTATGGAAAAACAACGCTCATTTCGCAATGGGCCGCAGGTAAAAGCGATCTTGGCTGGTACTCCCTTGATGAGGGCGATAACCAGCAAGAACGTTTTGCCAGCTATCTGATTGCCGCCATTCAGCAGGCCACCAACGGGCACTGCGTGGCCAGCGAAGTGATGGTGCAAAAGCGCCAGTACGCCAGCCTGTCCTCCCTTTTCTCTCAGCTGTTTATTGAACTGGCTGAGTGGCACCGCCCGCTTTACGTGGTCATTGATGATTATCATCTGATCACTAACCCGGTGATCCATGAGTCCATGCGCTTCTTCCTGCGCCATCAGCCGGAAAACCTGACCCTGGTGGTGCTGTCGCGTAACCTGCCGCAGCTGGGCATTGCCAATCTGCGCGTGCGCGATCAGCTGCTGGAAGTGGGTAGCCAGCAGCTGGCCTTTACCCATCAGGAAGCCAAACAGTTCTTCGACTGCCGCCTGAACTCACCGATTGAGGCCGCTGAAAGCAGCCGCCTGTGCGACGATGTCGCCGGTTGGGCGACAGCGCTGCAGCTGATTGCCCTCTCCGCCCGGCAAAACAACAGCCCGACACATCAGTCCGCGCGTCGCCTGGCGGGGATCAACGCCAGCCATCTTTCTGATTACCTGGTGGATGAGGTGCTGAACAGCGTCGATCCTTCGACCCGCCATTTCCTGCTGAAGAGCTCCCTGCTGCGTTCCATGAACGACGCGCTGATTGTGCGCGTGACTGGCTGCGAAAACGGTCAGCTGCAGCTTGAAGAGATTGAACGCCAGGGGCTGTTCCTGACGCGGATGGACGATCCCGGCGAATGGTTCAGCTATCACCCGCTGTTTGGCAGTTTCCTGCGCCAGCGTTGCCAGTGGGAGCTGGCGACTGAATTGCCGGACATCCACCGGGCTGCCGCTGAGAGCTGGATGGCGCAAGGCTTCCCGAGCGAGGCTATCCATCATGCGCTCGCCGCCGGTGATGCCGGCATGCTGCGCGATATCCTCCTCAACCACGCGTGGGGGTTGTTTAACCACAGCGAACTGACGCTGCTGGAAGAGTCGCTGAAAGCGCTGCCGTGGGAGAGCCTGCTGGAGAACCCGCGTCTGGTGCTGCTACAGGCCTGGCTGATGCAGAGCCAGCACCGCTACAGCGAAGTGAATACCCTGCTGGCGCGTGCCGAGCAGGAGATGGAAAGCGATATGGATACCACCCTGCACGGCGAATTTAACGCCTTGCGGGCCCAGGTAGCAATCAACGATGGCGATCCGGAAGAAGCAGAGCGGCTGGCGATGGTCGCGCTGGATGAGCTGCCGCTGGCCAATTTCTACAGCCGCATTGTGGCGACGTCGGTACACGGCGAGGTACTGCACTGCAAGGGTGAGCTGACGCGCTCCCTGTCGCTGATGCAACAAACCGAACAGATGGCCCGCCGTCATGATGTCTGGCATTACGCGCTGTGGAGCCTGATCCAGCAAAGCGAAATTTTATTTGCTCAGGGATTCCTGCAGGCGGCCTGGGAGAATCAGGAAAAGGCGTTCCAGCTGATTCGCGAACAGCATCTTGAACAGCTGCCAATGCACGAGTTCCTGTTGCGTATTCGCGCCCAGCTTCTGTGGGCGTGGTCACGCCTGGATGAAGCAGAGAGCTGTGCCCGTCAGGGCGTAGAGGTGCTTTCCGGCTTCCAGCCGCAGCAGCAACTGCAGTGCCTGGCCCTGCTGGTGCAATGCTCGCTGGCGCGTGGGGATCTGGATAATGCCCGCAACCACCTGAACCGTCTGGAGAACCTGCTCGGCAATGGTCAGTATCACAGCGACTGGGTTTCGAACGCCGATAAGGTGCGGGTGATTTACTGGCAGATGACGAGTGATAAGAAATCCGCCGCCAACTGGCTGCGCCAGACGCCAAAACCTGAATTTGCAAATAACCACTTCCTGCAAAGCCAGTGGCGAAACATTGCCCGCGCGCAGATCCTGCTCGGTGAGTTTGAACCGGCTGAGATTGTGCTGGAAGAGCTGAACGAGAACGCCCGCAGCCTGCGTCTGATGAGCGATCTCAACCGTAACCTGCTGCTGCTTAACCAGCTCTACTGGCAGGCCGGGCGTAAAAATGATGCCCAGCGCGTGCTGCTGGAGGCGTTGCAGCTGGCGAACCGTACCGGGTTTATCAGTCACTTTGTGATTGAGGGCGAAGTGATGGCTCAACAGCTGCGTCAGCTTATTCAGCTCAACACGCTGCCGGAGCTGGATCAGCACCGCGCCCAGCGTATCCTGCGCGAGATTAACCAGCACCATCGCCACAAGTTCGCCCACTTCGACGAGAACTTCGTTGAACGCCTGCTGAACCATCCGGAAGTGCCTGAACTTATTCGCACCAGCCCGCTGACGCAGCGCGAATGGCAGGTGCTGGGGCTTATCTATTCAGGCTACAGCAATGAGCAGATTGCCGGTGAGCTGGCGGTGGCGGCAACCACCATCAAAACGCATATCCGCAATCTGTATCAGAAGCTGGGCGTGGCGCACCGTCAGGATGCGGTGCAGCATGCGCAGCAGTTGTTGAAGATGATGGGGTATGGGGTGTAGGTTTGTGCGGGCTGATGCCCTCACCCCGGCCCTCTCCCACAGGGAGAGGGAGAAAGGCGTCTCAACATAACTCTAACTGCACATTATTATCTTTAATCACCTGCATCACGCCCGCCGGTGGCATCACATCGGTATAAACCGCATTTACCATGCTGATGCTGCCCATGTTGACCATCGCGTTACGGCCAAATTTGGAGTGGTCCACCACCAGCATCACGTGACGTGAGT
This sequence comes from Enterobacter sp. 50793107, assembly GCF_001463365.1. NCBI lineage: Bacteria > Pseudomonadati > Pseudomonadota > Gammaproteobacteria > Enterobacterales > Enterobacteriaceae > Enterobacter > Enterobacter sp. 50793107. Next base: position 79,107 of record NZ_LNII01000166.1, read on the forward strand.
TTTCAATGATCGCGCGCTTGGTGCGCACCTCGTGATAATCAAACTCCAGCAGTGAGCCGTCGCTGTCGATGCCGCTGATCCCCAGAATGCCGAAGTCGAGACGGAACTGAGAGATAAAATCGAGCGTCGCTTCACCAATGATGCCGCCGTCGCGGCTGCGCAGTTCGCCCCCGGCGAGGATGATGCGGAAATCATCTTTCTGCATCAGGGTATTGGCCACGTTCAGGTTGTTGGTCACGATGCGCAGGTTTTCGTGATCCAGCAGCGCATGGGCGACCGCTTCAGGCGTGGTGCCGATATCAATAAACAGCGTCGCCCCGTTGGGGATTTGGCTCGCCACTTTACGGGCAATGCGCTCTTTCTCTGCCGTCTGCGTGGCTTTGCGGTCATGCCACGAGGTGTTAACCGAACTGGACGGCAGCGCCGCCCCGCCGTGATGGCGCAAAATACGGTTTTGATCGGCAAGATCGTTCAGGTCGCGGCGGATGGTTTGTGGGCTGACGGCAAACTGTTCCACCAGCTCTTCGGTGCTGACGTATCCCTGTTTTTTTACCAGTTCGATAATGGCGTCATGACGTTGTGTTTGTTTCATGAAATATCCCTGGGAATTATGTTCGTTTTCGCGCATGGAGCGTGTCGGCAAACGCCATTGCCAGCCCGACGGCCAGCCCGGTGACGTGTGCACCATTGGCGATAGACATACCAAACAGATCAAACCATCCGGCAATTAGCCATATTAACGCAAAGGTTATCAATCCGCGCTGCAGATAGATGCCACTTTCGGGGTCGCGTTCGCCTCTGAGCCAGACATAGCCCATCAGGGCATACACCACGCCGGATAAACCACCGAACCACGGGCCGCTGAATTTATGCTGCACATAGCCGCTCAGCAGAGCGCTGATAAGGGTGATAACAATCAGCTTGCCGCTGCCCAGACGCTTCTCCACCGCGCCACCGAGATACCACCACCACAGCAGGTTAAAGAGAATATGCATCACCGAGAAGTGCATCAGCGCGTGGGTGAAATAGCGCCAGACGTCAAAATCGAGAGACGGGTCGTACGGCCACGCAAGCGCGATCATCACGCTCTGGTCGCCCACCACGTTCATAATGATGAAGACGATAATGCAGGCCGCCATCAGTAGCAGCGTAAACGGACCTGCGCGCTCGCGAATGGTGGCAAGGAAGGGGAAGCGCCGATAGTGCAGTCCGCTCCCCGTCTGCCCCGACTGCCAGCTCGCGGCGAGATAGCGGGGGTCGCCGGGATTCTCAAGAAAGCGGGCCAGTTCCGCATTCACGCGATCGGCCTGGCTTTCATCCGCCAGCCAGACATCGGTTTTCGTGTGCTGCTGAACGGTCAGGATGATGCCCTGGGTTGCCATATAGTCGACAAACGCCTGGGCGACGCGCGGATTGGTAAAAGAGGTGATCATCAACATGGGCGGCGGTCGCTTATTTCCACACAAAAGGGGACAGTATAGCGGGATCAGCGCTCAAAAGCGTATTCCACTTCTGCCGGGAAATGACGATGCCAGGCATCGAAACCGCCGTCGACGCTGTAGACCGCATCATAGCCCTGCTGAATAAGGTACTGCGCCGCACCTTTGCTGCTGTTGCCGTGATAGCACATCACCATCACCGGCGTATCGAAGTCGTTATCGCGCATAAACGCGCCCAGCGTATCGTTGGTGAGGTGGAACGCACCCGGGGTGTGGCCCATCGCAAAACTCTGCGGATCGCGGATATCCACCAGCACCGCCGTTCCCTGGTGCATCTTCTGGTGGGCTTCTTCTACGTTAATACATTCAAACTGATCCATGGTGTTCTCTTTCTGTTGTTCAGGTTGGGTGCGCTCTGATGCCCTCACCCCAGCCCTCTCCCACGGGGAGAGGGAGAAAAGTTAGTCGCACTATTTTACCCCGTAGTGTACGTCCTGGCGGCGGGTAAACGCCATTATGTTATCCATATCACTCTAAATTGTTTTTTTGATGTTACCAAAAGCGCGTTCCTTTGCTATTATGAGCGATATCGAACATTTCTGAGCTTTAACGAAAGTGCGTGAGGGTGTTATGGAAACCAAAGATCTGATTGTGATAGGCGGTGGCATCAACGGTGCCGGTATTGCGGCAGACGCCGCAGGACGCGGATTATCCGTACTGATGCTGGAAGCTAACGACCTCGCCTGCGCGACGTCGTCCGCCAGCTCCAAACTGATTCACGGTGGCCTGCGCTACCTGGAACACTATGAATTCCGTCTGGTCAGTGAAGCGCTGGCCGAACGTGAAGTGCTGCTGAAGATGGCACCGCACCTGGCCATCCCGATGCGCTTCCGCCTGCCCCATCGCCCGCATCTGCGTCCGGCGTGGATGATTCGAATCGGTCTGTTTATGTACGATCATCTGGGTAAACGCACCAGCCTGCCGGGTTCAAACGGTTTGCGTTTTGGCTCAGAATCGGTCCTTAAGCCTGAAATCGTGCGCGGTTTCGAATATTCCGACTGCTGGGTGGACGATGCGCGTCTGGTGCTGGCTAACGCACAGATGGTTGAGAAGAAAGGCGGCGAAGTGAAAACCCGCACCCGCGCCACCGCTGCGCGCCGTGAAAACGGCCTGTGGATCGTCGAAGCGGAAGACGTGGATACCGGCGAGAAGTTCAGCTGGAAAGCGCGCGGTCTGGTGAACGCCACTGGCCCATGGGTGAAACAGTTCTTCGACGAGGGGATGCATCTGCCATCTCCGTACGGTATCCGCCTGATCAAAGGCAGCCACATTGTGGTACCACGCGTGCACACCCAGAAGCAGGCCTACATTCTGCAGAACGAAGACAAGCGCATTGTGTTTGTGATCCCGTGGATGGACGAATTCTCCATCATCGGCACCACCGACGTGGAGTACAAAGGCGATCCGAAAAACGTCGAGATCGACGAGAGCGAAGTGAACTACCTGCTGAAGGTGTATAACGCGCACTTCAAGAAACAGCTGTCCCGCGATGACGTGGTCTGGACTTACTCCGGCGTGCGTCCGCTGTGCGATGACGAATCTGACTCACCGCAGGCGATTACCCGTGACTATACGCTCGATATTCACGACGTGGACGGTCAGGCACCGCTGCTCTCCGTGTTTGGTGGCAAGCTCACCACCTACCGTAAGCTGGCCGAGCACGCGCTGGAAAAACTGGCGCCGTACTACAAAGGCATTGGCCCGGCATGGACCAAAGGCGCGGTACTGCCTGGCGGTGATATCGGCGACAACCGCGATGATTACGCCGCGAAGCTGCGTCGTCGCTATCCATTCATCACGGAAGGCATGGCGCGCCACTATGCCCGTACCTACGGCAGCAACACGGAATTGATCCTGGGTGACGCGAAAGAGATTGCCGACCTGGGCGAACATTTTGGCCACGAGCTGTACGAAGCCGAACTGCGCTATCTGGTGGAACATGAGTGGGTTCGCCGTCTGGATGATGCCATCTGGCGTCGTACCAAAGAGGGTATGTGGCTGAATGCCGAACAGCAGTCGCGTGTGGCGCAGTGGTTGCTGCAGCATGCGGGGAAGCGTGAGCTGTCGTTGGCGTCGTGATGTAAAAAAGCCGGGTGGCGGCTCCGCTTTACCCGGCCTACTCGATCCCGTAGGCCCGGTAAGCGCAGCGCCACCGGGCTTTGTTTTTACAACCGCACCGGATCAATATGCCAGATATTCTCGGCATACTCCTTAATGGTCCTGTCGGACGAGAAATACCCCATATTAGCGATGTTATGCATCGCGACGCAGGTCCACTTCTCCTGCTGACGATAAAGCTCGTCCACCCTGTCCTGACAATCCACGTAGCTGCGGTAATCCGCCAGCACCTGATAGTGGTCGCCAAAGTTAATCAGCGAATCCACCAGGTCCCGATAGCGCCCTGGCTCGTCTGGGCTAAACACCCCGGTGGCGATTTGCGTCAGCACCTGACGTAGCTCCTCATCCTCTTCGTAATACTCACGCGGCGAGTAGCCTTTCTTGCGCAGCGCCTCCACCTCTTCCGTGGTATTCCCGAAGATAAAGATATTTTCCGCCCCCACGTGCTCCAGCATTTCGACATTGGCCCCGTCCAGCGTGCCGATGGTCAGCGCGCCGTTAAGGGCAAACTTCATGTTACTGGTGCCGGACGCTTCCGTCCCGGCGGTGGAGATCTGCTCAGAGAGATCGGCCGCCGGAATGATCAGCTGCGCCAGGCTGACGCTGTAGTTAGGAACAAAGACCACCTTCAGCTTGTCGCCGATATCCGGATCGTTGTTGACCACCTTCGCCACATCGTTGATGAGGTGAATGATGTGCTTCGCCATGTAGTAGGCGGACGCCGCCTTACCGGCAAAGATCTTCACGCGCGGCACCCACTCCGCCGTCGGATCGGCCTTGATGCGGTTATAGTGGGTGATCACATGCAGCACGTTCATCAGCTGGCGCTTGTACTCATGAATACGCTTGATCTGTACGTCGAACAGCGCTTTCGGGTTCGCCACCACGTTCAGATGCAACGCCAGCCAGACTGACAGACGTTTCTTGTTCAGCAGCTTGGCTTCTCGTACGGCTTTGTTCACCGCCGGAAAATCAATGTGCTGTTCAAGCTCGCTCAGCTGGCTGAGATCGGTTCGCCAGGTGCGGCCAATGTGCTCATCCAGCACCTCAGAAAGCGGCTGGTTTGCCAGCGCCAGCCAGCGACGCGGCGTGACGCCATTGGTCACGTTGCAGAAACGCGTCGGGAAGATCTTCGCAAAGTCCGCAAACAGCGACTGCACCATCAGGTTCGAGTGCAGCTCTGAAACCCCGTTCACCTTGTGGCTGATCACCACCGCCAGCCAGGCCATGCGTACGCGACGACCGTTCGATTCATCAATGATAGAAGCGCGGCTCAGCAAGCCGGTATCGTTCGGATACTGCTCCTGCAGCGTCTTGAGGAAGTAGTCATTAATTTCAAAGATGATCTGCAGATGGCGCGGCAAAATTTTGCCGAGCATATCCACCGGCCAGGTTTCCAGCGCTTCGCTCATCAACGTGTGGTTAGTGTAAGAGAAGACCTGACAGGTCACCTCAAACGCATCGTCCCAGCTGAACTTATGCTCGTCGATAAGCAGACGCATCAGCTCCGGGATCGACAGCACCGGATGGGTATCGTTGAGGTGAATGGCGGTTTTTTCCGCCAGATTGGCGTAGGTCTTGTGCAGCTGATAGTGACGGCTGAGGATATCCTGAATCGTCGCGGAGACGAGGAAATACTCCTGACGCAGGCGCAGCTCGCGCCCGGAATAGGTCGAGTCGTCCGGGTAGAGCACGCGGGAGACGTTCTCGGAGTGGTTTTTATCTTCCACCGCCGCGAAGTAGTCGCCCTGGTTAAATTTACCCAGGTTAATCTCGCTACTGGCCTGCGCGTTCCACAGACGCAGCGTATTGGTCGCATCGGTATCGTAGCCCGGGACAATCTGGTCATAGGCGACGGCAAGGATCTCTTCGGTTTCCACCCAGCGGGACTTTTTCCCTTCCTGCTGAATACGTCCGCCAAACCGCACCTTATAGCGCGTATTGTGACGTTTAAACTCCCACGGGTTGCCGTATTCCAGCCAGTAGTCCGGGGACTCTTTCTGACGTCCGTCCACGATGTTCTGCTTGAACATCCCGTAGTCGTAGCGAATGCCGTAGCCACGCCCCGGCAGGGCCAGCGTCGCCAGCGAGTCGAGGAAGCAGGCGGCAAGTCGCCCCAGGCCACCGTTACCGAGCCCCGGGTCGTTCTCTTCGTCAATCAGCTCTTCTAAGTCCAGCCCCATCTCTTCCAGCGCGGTTTTAACGTCATCGTAAATACCGAGCGATAACAGCGCGTTAGAGAGGGTGCGGCCAATCAAAAATTCCATCGACAGGTAGTAAACCTGACGCGTTTCCTGCGACAGCTGGGCGCGGTTGGAGCGCAGCCAGCGTTCAACCATGCGGTCACGCACCGCAAACAGGGTGGCGTTGAGCCACTCGTGTTTGTTGGCGATGACCGGATCTTTCCCGATGGTAAACATCAGCTTATAGGCGATAGAATGCTTCAACGCCTCAACGCTGAGCGTGGGGGAAGAGTAACTAAAAGGAGCGTTCATATCAGTAACTTCGCCTCGTTACATCAAGCGTTGATAGAGATCGCGGTATGACTGCGCCGCAACGTGCCAGCTAAAGTCCATGGACATCGCCTGACGTTGAACGTAACGCCACAGCGACGGACGGGACCACAAGACGAAAGCACGCCGAATCGCCCGAAGCAGCGACCAGGCATTACTGTCCTCAAAGACAAACCCGCTGGCGATACCGTCCGCCAGGTTTTCCAGTGAGCTGTCAGATACCGTATCCGCCAGCCCGCCCGTGCGTCGCACCAGCGGCAGGGTGCCGTACTTCAGGCCGTAGAGCTGCGTCAGGCCGCAAGGTTCGAAACGGCTCGGCACCAGAATGACGTCCGCGCCGCCCATGATCCGGTGCGAGAACGCTTCGTGATAGCCAATCTGCACGCCCACCTGCCCCGGGTGTTCCGCCGCTGCCGCCAGGAAGCCTTCCTGCAATACCGGGTCGCCCGCGCCGAGCAGCGCCAGCTGTCCGCCCTGCTCCAGCAGACCCGGCAGGGCCTCCAGCACCAGGTCCAGCCCTTTCTGGCTGGTCAGACGGCTCACCACCGCAAACAGCGGCACTTTGTCGTTGACCTTCAGCCCCATCGCAATTTGTAACTGGCGTTTGTTTTCCGCTTTGTCTTCCACGGAATCACGGCCATAGCGGGCCGCGAGCAGCAGGTCGGTCTCCGGGTTCCAGATCTGTTCATCGACGCCGTTAAGGATCCCCGACAAACGCCCTTCACGATGGCGCTGACGGAGCAACCCTTCCAGGCCGTAGCCGAACTCCGGCTGCGTAATTTCACGGGCGTAGGTCGGGCTCACGGCCGTGATGTGGTCGGCATAGTAAAGCCCGGCCTTCAGGAACGAGATCTGCCCGTTAAACTCCAGCCCGTGCATGTTATAGAACGACCATGGCAGATCGATGTCATTCATGTGATGGGCGTAGTACATGCCCTGATACGCCAGGTTATGCACCGTAAAGACCGATTTCGCCGGATGGCCGCGCGCCGCCAGATATGCCGGAGCGAGCCCCGCGTGCCAGTCGTGTGCGTGCACAATGTCCGGGCGCCAGAACGGATCCAGCCCTACCGCCATTTCAGCCCCAACCCAGCCGAGCAGCGCAAAACGCAGCACGTTGTCGGTATAGGCAAACAGGTTCGTATCGTGATACGGGCTACCTGGTCGGTCATATAAGTGCGGCGCGTCAATCAGGTAGATGCCCACGCCATTGTAATGTCCATACAGCAGGGTGATGCGTCCGGCGAAGGTGTCACGGCGCGTCACCACCTTTGCATCGGGAATGCCGCGCCGGATATCCGGGAAGGCAGGCAGCAGAACTCGGGTATCGACTCCGCCAGCGATTTGCGCCGCGGGTAATGCACCAAGAACATCCGCCAGGCCGCCCGTTTTTAACAACGGGAACATCTCAGAACATACGTGTAAAACCTGCATCATCGCTCCTGTTTGATCTGCAGCTTCCGCAACATTTCCCGTGTGACTAACACGATCCCCTCTTCAGAACGGTAGAAGCGACGTGCATCTTCTTCCGCGTTTTCACCAATCACCATTCCTTCAGGAATGACGCAGGCACGGTCGATCACGCAGCGACGCAGACGACACGAACGCCCGACCCAGACATCCGGCAGCAGCACCGCCGAATCGATATTACAGAATGAGTTTATACGCACGCGCGGGAACAGCACCGACTGCACCACCACCGAGCCGGAGATAATGCACCCGCCAGAGACCAGCGAGTTCAGCGTCATGCCGTGGCTGCCGGAGCGGTCCTGAACGAATTTCGCTGGCGGCAGGGATTCCATATGGGTACGGATCGGCCAGTTCTGGTCGTACATATCCAGCTCAGGCGTGACGGAGGCCAGATCGAGGTTGGCTTTCCAGTACGCTTCCAGGGTTCCCACATCGCGCCAGTAAGGTTCCGCATTCGGATCTGACTGCACGCAGGACAGCGGGAAAGGATGTGCATAGGCCATGCCAGCTTTGGTAATTTTCGGAATGATGTCTTTACCGAAGTCGTGGCTGGAGTGTTCGTCTTTGTCGTCTTCTTCCAGCAGCTCATAAAGGTAATCTGCATCAAAGACATAGATCCCCATGCTGGCGAGCGATTTGGTGTCATCTCCCGGCATGGTTGGTGGGTTGGCCGGTTTTTCAACGAAGTCGATAATTTTATCGTCCGCGTCCACGTGCATCACGCCAAACGCCGTCGCCTCGGCAACGGGCACCGGCAGACACGCCACGGTGCAGCGCGCCCCTTTCTCGACGTGGTCGATGAGCATGTGGGAGTAGTCTTGCTTGTAGATGTGATCCCCGGCGAGGATCACGATGTACTCCGCGTTGTAGCGGCGAATGATATCGAGGTTCTGGGTCACCGCATCAGCGGTGCCGCGGTACCAGTTTTCACCGTGAACACGCTGCTGGGCAGGCAGGAGATCGACAAACTCATTCATCTCTTCGCTGAAGAATGACCAGCCGCGCTGAATATGCTGCACCAGGGTGTGCGACTGATACTGCGTAATGACGCCAATGCGGCGAATACCTGAGTTCAGGCAGTTGGACAGTGCAAAATCGATAATTCGGAACTTACCACCAAAGTGAACAGCTGGCTTGGCGCGCTTGATGGTCAAATCTTTAAGACGGGTTCCGCGCCCGCCAGCGAGGATCAGGGCAACCGTTTTTAAGGGGAGCTGGCGTGCCAACATTAAGGGATCGTTCTTCTCTAATCTAACCATGACTAACTCCTTTTTTATCATCTTGGAATACGCACACTCCGTGCGCAGGCCCGTGCCAGACAGCCATTACTACCGGATTATCCGCTCCGGCAAAGGGGGGAACGGCGCGCCATTCCCCGTCAGGTAAAACAATCTCAGCGACGTCATCCGTCGCGTTCAGCGTAACCAGCCAGCGATCCGAAAGCAGGATCTGCAGGCGCGGTACGCCGTGTTGCCACTCTTGCGCGCTTAACGGTTGCGCGTCTTTATTTAGCCAGCGAACGTTGCCGTCGCCCTCCTCCCACCAGCGGTTGGCGGTGAGCGCGGGGATCTGCTGACGAAGGTGGATCAGCGCCGCGGTAAAGTGGATCAGGCCGCTGTTCGCTTCTCCCCAGTCGAGCCAGGTTAAGGTGTTGTCCTGGCAATAGGCGTTGTTGTTACCGTGCTGGCTGTGGCCATGTTCATCCCCTGCCAGCAGCATCGGCGTGCCCTGCGACAACAAAAGCGTCGTCAGCAGCGCATGCACGCTGGCGCGTCGCCGCTCAATAACATCCAGACTTCCGCCTAACCCTTCTATACCATGATTAAAGCTATGGTTATTGTTAGTGCCATCGCGATTCTCCTCGCCATTTGCCTCATTGTGTTTCTGATTGAAACAAACGCAGTCCCGGAGCGTAAAACCGTCATGCGCGGTCACCAGGTTGACGGTGGCAGACGGTCGTTTGCCATCACGTTTAAACAGATCGCTGGAAGCGGCAAAGCGTCCGGCGAACTCCCCCAACGACAGGCTTCTCTCCAGCCAGAAGCGGCGTACGGCATCGCGATAGTGGTCGTTCCATTCAGCAAACAGCGGCGGGAAGTTCCCCACCTGGTAGCCGCCTTCACCAATGTCCCACGGCTCGGCAATCAGCTTCACCCGCGAGAGCACCGGGCAGTTTTTGATCGCCTCAAACAGCGGCGCCTGCTGGCTGAACCCCGGCGTGCGCCCCATCACCGGCGCCAGGTCAAAACGAAAACCGTCGACGTGGAACGTTTCCACCCAATATTTCAGGCATTCATACGCAAAATGCGTCACCGCCGGATGGCTGAGGTTGAGCGTGTTACCGCAACCGGTCCAGTTGTGGTAATCACCATCCTCTCTGATCCAATAATAGCTACGGTTATCAATTCCGCGCATGGAGAGCGTCGGACCGTCGAGATCGCTTTCCGCGCTGTGGTTCAGCACCACGTCCAGAATCACTTCGATACCGGCCGCATGAAGCGCTTTCACCGCATCACGAAACTCGTCCCGCGCCTTGTCCGGGTGGACGGCGTAGCGGGGGTCGAGCGCAAACATCGCCAGCGGGTTGTAGCCCCAGTAGTTGCTCAGCCCCAGTCGCTGCAGGCGAGGCTCGCTGGCGAAATGGGCGATGGGCAACAACTCCAGCGCAGTGATCCCGAGATGTTTCAGATAGGCGATCATGGTCGGATGGCCGAGCGCCTTATAGGTGCCGCGCATCTCTTTGGGAATAGACGGATGGAGATAGGTCAGCCCTTTAACATGGGCCTCGTAAATCACGGTGTTGCCCCACGGCGTGCCCGGCGGGGCATCGTCTTCCCAGTCGTAGCGATCGCCCACCACCACGCTTTTTGGGGCCACGTGGGCGCTGTCGCGGTGGTCGGGTTCCTCGTAGCCAACGTGGAAAATCGGGTCGTCTTTAAACTCGCCTTCCACGCGGTGGGCGCAGGGGTCAATCAGCAGCTTTGCCGGGTTAAACCAGTGCCCCTGAGCAGGCGCCCAGGGACCGTGAACGCGAAAACCGTAATGCATCCCTGGCCGCCCACCGGCCAGGTAACCGTGCCAGGTATCCCCGGTGCGCGCCGGTAAATCGTAACGATGTTCGTTACCTTCCCCATCAAACACACAGACTTCGACCCGCTCCGCGTGAGCAGAAAAGAGGGTGAAATTCACACCCTTTCCGTCAAAGCTCGCCCCGAGCGGTTCGGGTTTACCTGCCGTAAGCTGCGTCATTCGCCCTCCCGCACCAGCCAGATGGTACCGAGCGGCGGCAGCGTCAGGCTCAGGGAGTTGGGGCGCCCGTGGCTTTCGATGGCATCACTCTGGACCAGTCCGCCGTTACCGGCGTTACTGCCGTGGTAATGCATGGAATCGGTGTTGAGGATTTCGCGCCATTTACCGGCCTGATTAATGCCAAAGCGGTAATGATGACGTGGAACCGGCGTAAAGTTGCTGGCAACGATAATCTCGTTACCCGCTTTATCCCGGCGCACAAAGACAAATACCGAGCGCTCATGGTCGTCCACCACCAGCCACTCAAAACCGTACGGATCGAAGTCCAGCTCGTGCAGTGCTTTATGGTGGCGGTAGGTCAGGTTCAGATCGCGGACCAGCCGCTGCACGCCGTGGTGCCAGTTGTCAGCGCCCTCCAGCAGATGCCAGTCGAGGCTGGTATCGTGGTTCCACTCGCGCCCCTGGGCGAACTCGTTGCCCATAAACAGCAGTTTTTTGCCCGGGAAGGCGAACATCCAGCCGTAGTAGGCGCGCAGGTTGGCAAACTTCTGCCACGCGTCGCCCGGCATGCGGTCGAGAATGGATTTTTTACCGTGCACCACTTCATCGTGCGACAGCGGCAGCATGAAGTTTTCGGTGTAGTTGTAGAGCAGCCCGAAGGTAAGCTTATCGTGATGATACTGACGATAAACCGGGTCGAGCTTCATGTAGTCGAGCGTGTCGTGCATCCAGCCCAGGTTCCACTTGTACCAGAAGCCCAGGCCACCCATTGCCGGCGGACGGGAAACGCCCGGGAAGTCGGTGGACTCTTCCGCCATCGTCACCGCGCCCTCGACCTGCTCGCCAATAATGCGGTTGGTGTTGCGCAGAAACTCAATCGCTTCCAGGTTCTCGCGACCGCCATACTCGTTCGGGATCCACTCGCCCTCTTTGCGGCTATAGTCGCGATAGATCATCGACGCCACCGCATCCACGCGCAGGGCATCAATGCCGAAACGCTCGATCCAGTAAAGCGCGTTCCCGACCAGGTAGTTCGCGACTTCACGGCGACCGTAGTTGTAGATCAGCGTATTCCAGTCCTGGTGATAGCCTTCGCGCGGGTCGCTGTGCTCGTACAGTTTTGTGCCGTCGAACTCGGCCAGCGCAAAATCATCCGATGGGAAGTGGCCCGGCACCCAGTCAAGAATGACGTTCAGCCCGGCGGCGTGTGCGGCATCAACGAAATAGCGGAAGTCGTCGCGCGTGCCAAAGCGGCGCGTCGGTGCGTATAACCCGGTGGGCTGATAGCCCCAGCTTCCGTCGAACGGGTGCTCGTTAACCGGCAGCAGCTCCAGATGGGTAAAGCCCATCCATTTGGCGTACGGTACCAGCTGGTCAGCCAGCTCACGATAGCTCAGCCAGAAATTGTCATCGGTGTGGCGACGCCAGGAGCCGAGATGCACCTCATAAACGGAGATTGGCGCGTCGAAGCGGTTAGCCTGCTTACGCTCTTCCGTCTGGACCACCTTCTCCGGCAGGCCGCAAATAAGCGAGGCAGTATTCGGGCGCAGCTCCGCTTCAAAGGCGTACGGGTCAGCTTTAATGCGCAGCTTGCCGTTGGCATCGATCATCTCAAATTTATAGAGCTGACCGGTATGCGCGCCGGGGATGAACAGCTCCCAGATGCCGGTTTCCCGACGCAGGCGCATGGGGTGACGACGACCGTCCCAGTAGTTGAACTGCCCGACGACGGAGACGCGCTGGGCGTTTGGCGCCCACACGGCAAACCGCGTGCCGGTAATACCATCCATGGTATCCGCATGGGCACCCAGCGTTTCATAAGGCCGCAGATGGGTGCCTTCGGACAGCAGCCAGGCATCCATCTCTTTTAAGAGCGGGCCAAAGCTATAGGGATCGTCAATCAGGTTTTGCTGACCGTGCCAGATGACGGCAAGCTGATAACGAAAGGGATTTTTACGACGGGGCATGACGCCCGAGAAGAAGCCACGTGAGTCGAGGCATTCCAGATTACCCACCTTGCGGCCGGTTTTGGGTTCGATGACCCACACTTCTGTGGCATCCGGTAACAGCGCGCGAACTTCCAGCCCGGCCTCTGTACGGTGCATCCCTAGCACAGAAAAGGGGTCGGCAAAATGACCCGCAATAAGCGCATTAATCACGTCTCTCGAAATACGATCGGACATGGTATTCATCCTGTTTTTTTATGTCGCCCTTTTTATTCGCTCCGGGACGACTTTTAATGTGACCTAAACGGTGCAGCTCATCCTCTCTGCTCCGCCCTACCCTCAGGTGAGAAATAAATCTTCCTTAAAGCATAGCCAACGACGAGGTTCCTCCTGATAAAAAATAAGACATCTGCGTTTTACTCCATGTAGTACGCAAAAAAAGGGGGTGAAAATCACCCCCGGTAGTTAACAAATTATTACGCCAGCTGGCGCAGCATGCGGCGCAGCGGCTCTGCGGCACCCCACAGCAGCTGGTCACCCACGGTGAACGCGGAGAGGTACTCTGGCCCCATGTTCAGCTTGCGCAGACGGCCAACCGGCGTGGTCAGCGTGCCGGTAATGGCCGCAGGCGTCAGTTCGCGCATGGTGATATCGCGATCGTTTGGCACCACTTTCGCCCACGGGTTGTGTGCGGCAAGCAACTCTTCCACGGTCGGAATAGACACATCTTTTTTCAGTTTAATGGTGAAGGCCTGGCTGTGGCAGCGCAGCGCGCCGATACGCACGCACAGACCGTCAACCGGAATGGTGTTCGCGGTAGCGAGGATTTTGTTGGTCTCCGCCTGACCCTTCCACTCTTCACGGGTCTGGCCGTTATCCAGCTGTTTGTCGATCCATGGGATCAGGCCACCGGCCAGCGGTACGCCAAAGTTATCTACCGGCAGTTCGCCGCTGCGGGTCAGCTCGGTGACCTTACGCTCGATATCGAGGATCGCGGACGCCGGATTTGCCAGCTCGGTCGCAACGCTCTGGTGCAGCTGGCCCATCTGGGTCAGCAGTTCACGCATGTGACGCGCACCGCCGCCGGATGCGGCCTGGTAGGTCGCCACGGAGACCCACTCAACCAGGTCCTGCGCGAACAGGCCACCGAGGGACATCAGCATCAGGCTGACGGTACAGTTACCGCCGACAAAGGTTTTCACGCCGTTGTTCAGGCCGTCGGTGATCACGCCCTGGTTCACCGGGTCGAGGATGATGATGGCATCGTCTTTCATACGCAGCGAAGAGGCCGCGTCAATCCAGTAGCCCTGCCAGCCGCTTTCACGCAGCTTTGGATAGATTTCGTTGGTATAATCGCCGCCCTGGCAGGTCACAATAATGTCGAGTGCCTTCAGCGCTTCCAGATCGTAAGCATCCTGCAACGTCCCTGTGGTACCACCAAAGGACGGTGCAGCCTGGCCGAGCTGGGAAGTGGAGAAGAAGACCGGGCGGATAGCGTCGAAATCGCGCTCTTCAACCATGCGTTGCATGAGTACAGAGCCGACCATACCGCGCCAGCCGATAAAACCAACGTTTTTCATAGCATTTGTTTCCTGCAGAGGGTGTGTGCTGTTTGTGCAAGCCAGTATTGAACTGGGATATGCTTCACATTACAAAATGCTGCCAAAGTCGCAAGCGAAATTAATCGATGATTGCCCGGCAATCAGAAAAAGAGCTAATCATCCTAATAACCATAGAGAAATTCAGGGCTAATTTACATGAGTGAAATCATTTCTGCGGCGGTTTTATTGATCCTGATAATGGATCCACTGGGAAACCTGCCGATTTTCATGTCGGTGCTGAAGCACACCGAACCCAAGCGCCGCCGGGCGATCATGATCCGCGAGCTGCTCATCGCCCTGCTGGTGATGTTTATCTTCCTGTTTGCTGGCGAAAAAATTCTCGCTTTCCTGAATCTGCGTGCCGAAACGGTCTCCATTTCCGGCGGAATTATTCTGTTCCTGATTGCCATTAAGATGATTTTCCCGAGCGCGGAAGGCAGCAGCAGCGGCCTGCCTGCGGGTGAAGAGCCGTTTATCGTACCGCTGGCGATCCCGCTGGTCGCCGGGCCGACCATTCTGGCCACATTGATGCTACTGTCGCATCAGTATCCCAACCAGATGAGCCATCTGGTGATTGCTTTGCTGATTGCCTGGGGCGGAACGTTCATCATTCTGCTGCAATCGTCGCTGTTCCTGCGCCTGCTGGGCGAGAAAGGGGTCAATGCGCTGGAACGCTTGATGGGGCTGATTCTGGTGATGATGGCGACGCAGATGTTCCTGGACGGGATACGTGCGTGGATGAAGGGCTAGGTAAAAGCAAAACGGCAATCTAAGATTGCCGTTTTTAGTGTTTGCTCCCTCTCCCCGTGGGAGAGGGCCGGGGTGAGGGCAACAGGCCGCACCATAAATAATATTTCGTTTTGCGAGCCGCCTTCCAGAGCCTCTCTTGCCACCCGATCTTCAAAGCAGTATCTTCTTGCCGCGCCTGCAAAATCAGGCGTCAGGGTTGGTCCTCTGTTATCCTCATCCGTGATAAAATTTCTTTATCGCGTAGTCAGTTACACCTTAATGGTGGGCTGGACGGTGGCGCCGCAAGGCGCGCCGGTAGCTGATGAGGCCGGTAGGACCAACTCCGTTCAGTCCGCCACCAGTGAGGTTGGTCCCTCCTGTGGCGGTCCATTTTACGCATCAGAGGCGGTCTTATGACTACTACCCTTAGCTTTTCTCACTCCTTATTCACCACACCGTTCGATCACACCACCGACTTCACCGAGCTGGCAGACAACTGCGCGCGGTTTGTCGACGTGCTGGTTGAATGTGACGATCCAACCCAGAAGATGGCGCTGTGTGGACGACTTTCCGCCTGCCTCACCCTGCTTCAGCCCACGCTGCTTGAACCTGTACCAGAATATTTAAAAGCCAGCCTGACGGTGGATGACCTGCCGTTGGACGTGCCGGTCTTCGAACCGGAAGTTGATCAGTTAGGGCGATATTGCCAGCTGTTAACGCAAATGCTGTTAGCGCATTCGCTGTCAGAAAGCGATGAGAGAGTGGCGGGAGATCTGCTGCAGGAGTTGGTGCGATTTTACAGCGATACGCTTAAAGCGCCGCGCTGGCTGCGCACAACGGAAGGCACAGTGCTGCTGTAAAAAAGCCGGGTGGCGCTTGCGCTTACCCGGCCTACGGGAACTGAGTTTTTTGTAGGTCGGGTAAGGCGAAGCCGCCACCCGACAAAATAAGATCTCTGCGGCCTGATGCCCTCACCCCAACCCTCTCCCACAGGGCTGAGGGATCCCCAGTAATTTTTTACCGAAAGCGATGAATGTTGCTTCAGGAAAATGAATGACTTATAGCGACGCCCTGGTCCGGCTGTAAATCGCTGAGGCGTTTCCTGCAGGCCGGGGCGAGGCGCATGGATGCGCCGAGAGGGCGGCTTTACAGGGACGTTACATCCGCCCGTCCCCGATAAGCCGGAAGGAATAAGCCGAAGGCACCGCGGAGCGGCGATTTACCGCCGGGAGCCCGGGTCGCCAGGGTGGTGGCGACTGAGCCGCCCTGGCACGTTCACAAGTCATGCCGTTACAGAGTAGCAAGGAACATAAAGTGAACGGAATTACCTCTACAGCCATATGTTCCCCCTCACCCCAACCCTCTCCCTCAAGGGAGAGGGGGTCCTCCGTGCAGGCATTATTTTATGGGGATCCCTCAACCCACAGGGAGAGGGAGAAAACCGGGGTTAGCTCAGCAGCGTAAACGCAATCATCCCGACAATCGCACCCGTAGTGCCGAGGATAGTTTCCATCAGCGTCCAGGTTTTCAGGGTTTGCGCTTCGGTCGCACCGGTAAATTTACCGAACAGCCAGAAGCCCGCATCGTTCACGTGCGACACCACAATCGAACCACCCGCGATACAGATAGACAGCGCCGCCATCTGCGCACCGGAGTAGTTCAGCTGTTCAATCACCGGCATCACCAGGCCAACAGCCGTTAAACAGGCAACGGTCGCGGAGCCCTGAATAATACGCACCGCCGCCGCCAGCACAAAGCAGGTGACCGCGATGGGCAGTCCCATTCCGGTCAGCGCTTCACCCAGCGCCGGACCGACGCCTGAATCCACCAGCACCTGCTTGAACACGCCACCCGCACCGATCACCAGCAGGATAATGCCCGCTGGCTGCAGCGCAGCACCGCAGATTTCCATCACGCGGTCTTTCGGCATCCCCTGACGCATCGCCAGGCCATAAATCGCCACCAGACACGCCACCAGAATTGCCGTGAACGGGTGACCGATAAATTCGAACCATTCGTACGCGGTAGAGCCCACCGGTACAAAGCGCGCGGCAATGGTTTTCAAACCCACCAGCACCAGCGGCAGCAGGATCAGAGACAGGCTGAAGCCGAAGGACGGCATTTTACCTTCGCCCAGGTGCGGCTCGGTAATATCATCAGGAATATGCAGTTCAACGTAGCGGCTGATGAAGTTGCCCCACAGCGGACCGGCGATAATCATTCCCGGGATTGCCGCGCACAGGCCAATCAGGATCATCCAGCCAAAGTCGGCGTGCATCTGGGAAGCCAGCAGCATCGGCGCAGGCCCCGGCAGCAGAAACGCCGCGGCTGCCGCCACGCCCGCAAACAGCGGAATAACCAGCTTCACAAGGTTAGTACCGGTATGGCGCGCCATGGAGAACGCCACGCTAATCAGCAGCACCACGGCCACTTCAAAGAACAACGGCAGCGCGCAGATCAGACCGGCCAGCCCAATCGCATAGTGTGCACGACTGTGACCAAACGATTTCAGCATCTTGACGGCAATCTGGTCGACCGCGCCCGTCTCATGCAGGATCTTGCCAAACATCGCGCCCAGCGCGACCACAATAGCCAGGAAGCCCAGTGTGCCCCCCATCCCTTTTTCCATCGTCGCAGCGATCTTGTCGAGCGGCATACCGGAAAAGAGACCTGCACCAATAGAAACCACCATCAAAGCAACAAAAGCATGCATACGCGCTTTCATCACTAAAAACAGCAGCAGCAATACCGAACCCACTGCTGTCAAAACTAGCGTTAATGTACTCAAAACTTACTGCCTTTTATTAATGACCTCGATGGTGCTGGCAACAACACCCTCCAGTGACTGATCGATATCAACCACTAAGACGTCTTTTTCATCTTCACCTGGCTCCTGCAGCGCTTCGAACTGTGTGACCAGCATCTGGGTTTTGAAGAAGTGGCCTTTGCGCGCCTTGAGACGGCTTTCGATGACGTCGAAATCGCCTTTCAGGTAGATGAAAGAGAGGTTCGGGTTGCCGTCACGCAGCAGATCGCGGTAGGTTTTTTTCAGCGCAGAGCAGACGATCAGGGAAACTTTATTGGTGCGCTGCATGGCAAACGCGGCATCGTTCAGCGCCTGTAACCACGGTTTACGGTCGTCGTCGTTCAGCGGCTCGCCGGAGGCCATCTTCATGATGTTGCTGCGCGGATGGAGGAAGTCGCCATCAAGAAACGCCGCATTAAGTTGATGCGCCACTTCGCTTGCCACGGCAGATTTACCGCTACCGGAAACGCCCATCAGGACGTAAACGTGGTGATCATGATTAGTCGTGCTCAAAGGGTGTCCCTCAGTCAATTGTTACGGGTAACAGTTATCGGTAACATTGTCCTGCCGGGGCAAAAGAGAAGCAATATCCAAACGTGCGCGATGTGAATAAGTGTGAGCTACTTCAAATTTGTCGGATTAAATAGATCCACCCGGTGACAAGGTGAAACCTAAATCTAACATTTTTGGCGTAACCGCTTCACCGCGAATGCGCGCCAGCAGGCGTTCTGCGCCAATGCGGCCCATGCGTTCACGCGGTGTCAGGACGCTCGCCAGACGCGGCTCCATCACCTGGCCGATGTCATGGCCGTGGAAACCGGCTATCGCCATATCATCGGGGATCTTCAGCCCCAGACGCTGGCATTCGAACGCTGCACCGACCGCAAGGTCATCGTTGGTACAGAAAATACCGTCCAGTTGTGGATACTCGCGCCGTGCCTGCCGCATCAGCTCAATACCCGACGTATAGGAAGAGGACTGCTCCACCATCACGCTGTACGGGGTTAAATTTGCGTCAAGCATCGCCTGCTCGTATCCCTTCTGTTTGATGATAGTACGTTCATCAAGACGCGCACCCAGGTAGGCGATATGACGATGACCGCGCGCGATGATCGCCGCCGTCATCTGCCGCGCCGCTTCGAAGTTGTCAAAACCCACGGCAATATCAAGGCACGGCGACTGGCTGTCCATCAGTTCCACCACCGGGATCCCGGCCACTTCGATCATCTTCAGCGTACGGGGGGTGTGAGTACGTTCAGTTAAAATCAGGCCATCGATGTTCCAGGAAAGCATCGATTCAAGACGTTCTTCTTCCAGTTCCGGTTTGTAGCCGTAGTGTGCCAGCATGGTCTGGTAACCAAACGCATCCGTGACGCTTTCAATACCGCGCAACACTTCGGCAAAGACCTGGTTGGTTAAAGAAGGCAGGAGGACGCCCACCGCACGACTGGTAGCATTGGAGAGAATATCGGGTGCGCGGTTAGGGATATAACCCAGTTCATCGAGAGCAGCGGCAATCTTGCCACGCAACGCTACGGAAACCTGTTCCGGGTTACGTAAAAAACGGCTGACCGTCATTTTGGTCACACCAACACGATCGGCGACATCCTGAAGTACGGGGCGTTTCTTTTTCATCGTCCTGAGAAATCTTGAAGAGAGAGATTTGCTCAGTTTATCACGGACAAAGCCCATCCTTCCCCTGTCAAAGGGAAGGATGGGCATTTATTTATGATTTATTACACCGGTGGCAGATCAAACAGCAGAATTTCACTTTCGCTGTCGGCATGCACGGAGAGCGCTTGCTCATCCCAGATGGCCAGACCATCTGCCGTTGTCGCTTTGGTGCCGTTGATGGACACTTCACCTTTCACCACCTGGATCCAGACGCGGCGGTTCGCGGCGATCTGGTGTACAGACTGTTCGTCTTTTGCCAGCGCCCAGCGGTACAGTTCCATATCCTGATGCACTTTCAGCGAACCTTCACGCGCATCCGGGGAGAGCACCAGCTGTTTGCCCTGTTTGGCGTCGAAGCGGCGCTGCTCGTAGCGCGGCGTGATGCCGGTTTCTTCTGGAATGATCCAGATTTGATACAGGTGCAGTTTTTCCGTTTTGCTCGGGTTGTACTCCGAGTGACGAACACCGGTACCCGCGCTCATGATCTGGAACTCGCCCGCCGGAACCTGCTCTTTGTTACCCATGCTGTCCTGGTGCTCAACCGCCCCTTCCAGCACATAGGTCAGGATTTCCATGTCTTTATGCGGGTGGGTACCGAAGCCCTGGCCTGCATCAATCACGTCATCGTTAATCACGCGCAGTGCAGAGAAGCCCATGAAGTTCGGGTCGTAGTAGTCGGCAAACGAGAATGAATGCCATGAGTCCAGCCAGCCATGATTCGCGTGACCACGTTCGTTTGCTTTGCGTAAGTAGATCATTGTTTTCACCCTCAGTTCGTTTCGATGAAGTAAGTGTGGACGCAAACAGCCTGGGATCATAGAGGGTGAAAATTGACTCCTCTGTTCAAAAATTATGAACAAGTGTAGAGGAGCCATTTTTGCTTATTTCGCAAGGGTTACCGTGGCAGGAGAAGCCTGTTCGAAGGCCCGTTCGAGGATTTCGAGGTTGGTCAGAACGTCAGATTCCTTGACGTAATTCGCCACACCGCGGGTCAGGGTTGCATGCAGCGCGTCGTAGACGCGACCATAGTCGCCGGTTTCAGGCGTCAGCTCTTCTCTGACCGTCACACCTTCTGCGTTCACATACTCCAGTACGCCAACCGAATCATCCGCCGCAAAGCCCGCTTCACCCGGCATGATATTGGCCTTCAGGCTGGTCTCCTGCTGATCGATACCGTACTTGATAAACGAACCTTTCGTGCCGTGAACGATAAATTTCGGGTAGTCGATTTTCACCAGATGGCTGGTTTTAACGATGGCTTTCAGGTCGCCGTAGAACAGCTGCGCTTCAAAAGTATCGTCCGGGTTGGCTTTATTACGCAGGCTGCGAATGTCATACGCCACGTGGTCCGGGCGGCCAAACAGGGAGATGATTTGGTCCATGGTATGGACGCCAAGACCGTAGAAGGAACCGTCCTGCGGCAGGCCGGGTTTGGTCTCCGCCACTGGGCGGTAATAGTCAAAATGGCTTTCCATTTCGACGATGTCGCCAAGCTTGCCGCTCTCAATCGCCTTTTTCGCCGTCAGGAAGCAGCTGTCGAAGCGACGGTTCTGATACGGCGTGACGGTCAGCCCTTTGCTTTTCGCCAGTGCGAAGAGGGTTTTCGCTTCAGCGATGGTCGGGGTGAAGGGTTTTTCTACCAGCACGTTTTTACCCGCCTCGAGCGCGCGTTTCGCATAGTCGAAATGGCTGTCGGCATGGGTACAGACGATGACCAGTGTAATCTGCGGGTCGCCCAGTACTTCATTGAGATCGCTGGTGAAATGAATATGGGAATACTGCGGAGACTGCTCTTCCGGCTTCGCGCTGCGGCGGTAGATATGCGCCACATGCCAGCTGTCTTTACGGTTGAGAACATACGGAAGGTGATAGCGGGTCGTACTTTTACCAAATCCAATAAATGCGCAATGTAAGGTCATAGCTCAGTCCTTTTGGAAGGTTACTGGGTTTTACCATAGCGCATGTTTTGCCCTCACCCCAGCCCTCTCCCACGGGGAGAGGGCGAAAATGGACAAAAAAAAGCCAGCTAAAAGCTGGCTAAAGTAATACTGGAAGCAATGTGAGCAATGTCGTGCTTTCAGGTTCCCGTAGTGGTCTTCCTGAATGCAGAGCAATAATAATCATTCTCATTCGCACTTGTCCAATACTTTTTGCAAAAAATAGCGGTTGACTCAAATTTCAAAGTCACTGATGTTGGAAAGGATGTTTAACTGACTGAGGAATAAGGAATGAGTGAGATAGTGATACGCCATGCGGAACCGAAAGATTATGACGCCATTCGTCAGATCCACGCCCAGCCGGAGGTGTACCACAACACGCTACAGGTTCCTCATCCCTCTGAGCAGATGTGGCAAGAGCGGCTATCCGACCAGCCGGGCATTAAACAGCTGGTCGCATGTATCGACGGCACCGTTGCCGGACACCTGTGCATCGCCGTTGCGCAACGCCCGCGCCGCAGCCATGTGGCTGATTTTGGGATCTGTGTAGGCGCGCAGTGGCAAAACCGGGGCGTTGCCAGCGCACTGATGCGCACCATGATTGATATGTGCGATAACTGGCTGCGCGTTGACCGCATTGAGCTGACGGTGTTTGTCGATAACGAGCCGGCGATTGCGGTGTACAAAAAACACGGATTTGAGATTGAAGGCACAGGCAAGCGTTATGCCCTGCGCAACGGCGAGTATGTGGATGCGTATTATATGGCGCGAATGAAGTAGTTTGTTGCCCTCACCCTAACCCTCTCCCACCGGGAGAGGGAATTACACAACAGATTAATACCCCGCCGTTAAATCATCCACCGACCGCGGGTCTGACGCGCCAAACAGCGCCCCGTCCGGCCCCACCATAATGCTCTGGGTGCTGCCCATCGCCTCTTTCACCGCTACCTTCTGTCCGCGCTGCTCCAGTAGTTTGAGGGTGTCCGGGCTAAAGCCCTTCTCGACGCGCAGTTCATCCGGCAGCCACTGGTGATGGAAGCGTGGGGCGTTGGTCGCCTCCGCCACGTTCATACCAAAGTCGATACTGTTCACCACCATCTGCAACACGGTGGTGATAATCCGGCTGCCACCGGGGCTGCCGGTTACCAGCCAGGTTTTGCCGTCTTTCACCACAATGGTTGGTGACATCGACGACAGCGGACGTTTCTTCGGCCCCACCGCGTTGGCATCCCCACCGACCAGCCCGTAGACGTTCGGTACGCCCGGTTTGGCAGAGAAGTCATCCATCTCGTTGTTCAGCAGAATGCCGCTGTTGCCCGCCACAATACCGGTTCCAAAGGTGGTATTGAGCGTATAGGTAACCGCCACCGCGTTACCGTCTTTATCCACCACCGAGAAGTGGGTGGTCTGGTTACTTTCATACGGTGCCAGCTTGCCGGGGCGGATCTCGCTCGACGGCTTAGCCTTATTGATGTCGATCTGATCGGCAATGGATTTGGCATACGCTTTGTTGGTCAGCGCCTGCCACGGCACCTTCACAAAGTCCGGGTCGCCAAGGTATTCCGAGCGGTCGGCATAGGCGCGTTTTTCCGCCTCGGCCATCACCTGCATGGCATCGGCACTGCCGAAGCCAAACTTGTGCATATCGAAGTTTTCCAGAATATTGAGGATCTGCACGATGTGGATCCCGCCAGAGGACGGCGGCGGCATGGAGAAGACCTCATAGCCACGGTAGGTGCCGCTAATTGGCTCGCGCTCCACCGCCTTATACTCCGCCAGATCCGCTTTGGTGATGAGCCCGCCGTTCTTTTGCATCTCTTTGGCAATCTGGTCGGCAATCGCCCCTTTGTAGAAGGCGTCCGGGCCATGCTCCGCAATCAGCTCCAGGCTTTTGGCAAGGTTCTTCTGCACCAGCTTATCGCCCTTCTTCAGCGGCTCTCCGTCTTTCCAGAAGATCGCCTTGCTGTTTTCATGGTTCGGAATGACTTCGCTGCCGTAGGTTTTAAGGTCATCGGCCAGGGCGTCGTTCACCACAAAGCCGTCGCGCGCCAGCTTAATGGCAGGCTGGACCACTTTGTTCAGCGGCATCGTGCCGTATTTTTCCAGCGCCAGCGAGAAGCCTGCGACGGTGCCCGGCGTACCGGACGCAAGGTGCGAGGTCAGCGATTTTTTACTGTCCGGGTTGCCCTGATCGTCAAGGAACATATCGCGGGAGGCCTGAGCAGGCGCCATTTCGCGGAAGTCGATAGCCGTCGTCTTCCCGTCTTTGGTGCGCAGCATCATAAAGCCGCCGCCGCCCAGATTCCCCGCCTGCGGGTGTGTTACCGCCAGCGCATAGCCGACCGCCACCGCGGCATCCACCGCATTACCGCCCTGTTTGAGAATATCGACGCCCACTTTCGTTGCCAGCGCATCCACCGAGGCCACCATCCCGTGCGTGGCCCGCACGGGATGAAACACATCTTCCTCCACGCCATAAGAGACCGGAGGAGCCGCAGGCGGGTTAGCCGCCACGCTAAATGTACCGCCTGCCATCAGCGCAGCGATGGCGACCCAGCGCAAAAGGGTTGGTTTCATCATTATTGTTCTCCAGGTGAAGGGAGCCATATTCCCCGCTTAAGCCTGGTTCACAACTCCTAAAAAATCATCGTCATGGTGAATTCGGGGTAAACTTAAGAGAAACCTCAAAGAAGGAGAAGATCATGAAACGCTTCCTGATCCTTACGGCGTTGCTCCCGTTTGCCGCACTTGCACAGCCACTCAATACGATGAATAACCCTAACCAGCCGGGCTATGTCATTCCGAGCCAGCAGCGTATGCAGACGGAGATGATGAGTCAGCAGCAACAGCAAAAAGGGATGCTGAACCAGCAGTTGAACACGCAGACCCGAATGCAGCAGCAGAGCCTGCAAAATCAGATGAACACTAACACCCAGCGCGTGCAGCAGGGGCAGATGCGCGAGCAACCGCTGCCGAATAAAAACGGCGGGATGCTGGGAGGGATGAGTTCGTCAGGCAGCGGACAGCAGCATATGCTGCCGTCGCAGTCGAATGGCAGTATGCTTAATCCACAGAACTAAAATCCGGGCCGATCAGGTCAATCGCATCGGTACAGATGCTGTCCACACCCCAGCGCAGAAGCTCAGCCGCACGCTGGGGTTTGTTGACGGTATACACCAGAATATGCAGCCCTGCCGCTTTCAGCATCTTAACCCTCGCCTCATCCAGCAGCTTATGATTGAGATGGATCGACACGCACGCTAAGCGGGTGGTCAGCTCACGCCAGTCCTCGCGCCACTCGTCCAGCAGCAGCCCGCGCGGCAGCTCCGGCACCGCAGCCTGTGCCGCTTCAAGGGCATCAATCTCAAATGACGACAGCAGCGGTGGCGTCATGCCTTCCCACAGCTCGCGCGCGGCCAGCGCAATCACGTTGCCCGTGAGCGGCCCGGTACCGGTCGTCGGTTTGATTTCGATGTTAGCCATCATCCCGTGTTGACGACAACGGTCGGCCACTTCCGCCAGCAGCGGCAACGGTTCGCCTTTGTACTCGCCGCTGAACCAGCTTCCGGCATCCACCTTCAGCAGATCGCGCCACGGCAGTTCCCCCGCCACGCCCCAGCCGTTGCTGGTGCGTTCGAGATTGTCATCATGCAGCAGGAAAATTTCGCCGTCTTTCGACAGCTTGGCGTCAAACTCAATCATCGTGTGGCCGTAGCGTGCGCCAACATCAATTGCCGCCAGGGTATTTTCCGGCGCCAGTTTACCGCCGCCACGGTGGGCGACGATGTGGGGATAAGGCCAGTTGCTCATAGTCGTTGTCCTGTTTCACCGTCAAATAAGTGCAGGTGATTTTCCGGCAGATGCAGCCACAGCGTGCTGCCTGCTTTCGGGCGTTCCTGATGCGGCAGACGCACCACCATTTTTTGCTCGCCCCAGCGTCCATGCGCCAGGTTATCTGCACCCAACATCTCCAGCGTGTCCATCACCAACGGCACGCCGCCGTCCGCCTGAGAGGTTAAACCAATATGCTCCGGGCGAATACCGAGCGTCATCTTACGCCCGGCGTAGCCACGATAGTACCAGTTGATGGGCAATGCCATCCCGCTTTCCAGCTCAAAGTGGGTGCCCGCGCTGCTGATCCGCCCTTCCAGCAGGTTCATTGCCGGGCTGCCGATAAAGCTCGCCACAAAACGGCTGGCCGGTTTTTCGTACACCTCCACCGGCGTGCCAATCTGCTCGGCAACGCCTTTGTTCATCACCATCACCCGCTGGGCAAGGGTCATGGCTTCGACCTGATCGTGCGTCACGTACAGGGAGGTGGTTTTAAGACGGCGATGCAGTTGCTGCAGTTCCAGACGCATCTGCACGCGCAGCTTGGCGTCAAGGTTAGAGAGCGGTTCATCGAACAGGAACACCGCCGGATCGCGCACGATGGCACGCCCCATCGCCACGCGCTGGCGCTGGCCGCCGGAGAGCTCGCGCGGACGGCGCTTAAGCAGGCCATCCAGCTCCAGAATGCGCGCCGCCTCTTTCACCCGCTCCTCGATATGCCCCTTGCCCATGCCGCGGATTTTCAGCCCCCAGGCCATATTCTCTTCCACGCTCATGTGCGGATAGAGGGCGTAGTTCTGGAACACCATCGCGATGCCGCGATCTTTGGGCTCCATCTCGGTCACGCGCTGGCGGTCAATCCAGATATCGCCGGAGGAGACGCGCTCAAGCCCGGCCACCATGCGCAGCAGCGTGGATTTGCCGCAACCGGACGGGCCGACCATCACGATGAACTCCCCGTCCGCCACGTCGAGGGTGAGCGGCTGAATCACCTGGGTTTTGCCATCCCAGCTTTTGGTCACTGCCTGAAGTTTTAAACCTGCCATCTTATTTCTCACTGTCCACTAAACCACGCACAAACGCACGCTGCATGGCTAAAACGATAACGACCGGGGGGATAAGGGTGAGCAGCATCGCCGCCATCACCTGGTTCCAGAGGGTGGTGCCTTCGCCGGTGGCGATCATGCCCTTGATGCCCGCCACGGCGGTGCCGAGGTTGACGTCCTGAATAATCAGCAGCGGCCACAGGTACTGGTTCCAGCCGTAGATAAAGGTGATCACAAACAGCGCCGCGAGGTTGGTTTTCGACAGCGGCAGCACGATGTCGCGGAAAAAGCGCATCGGTGAGGCGCCGTCAATGCGCGCGGCTTCAATCAGCTCGTCCGGCAGCGTCATAAAGAACTGGCGGAACAGGAAGGTGGCGGTCGCAGATGCCATCAGCGGCAGGGTTAAGCCCGCGTAGCTGTCGAGCATCTTCAGGTTGGCGATCACTTCCACCGTCGGGAAGATACGCACCTCCACCGGCAGCATCAGGGTGATAAAAATCATCCAGAAGAAGAGGTTACGCAGCGGAAAGCGGAACCAGACGATGGCGAAGGCCGAGAGCATCGACACCGTGATTTTGCCCACCGTAATGCCGAACGCCATGATGAAGCTGTTGAGCATCATCAGCCAGAACGGCGCGCTGTTGGCCCCCACGCCCTGGGTCCAGATGGTTTTCATGTTCTCAAAAAGATGCGTGCCTGGGATCAGCGTCATCGGCGTGTCGAACACCGCTTTGGTGTCCAGCGTGGCGGCGACAAACGCCACGTACAGCGGAAAGAGGATGACGATAATCCCCAGAATCAGCATGGTATGGCTGAAAATCGTCAGCCCGCGACGGTTCTCAATCATTGGTAGCGCACCTTACTTTCGACATAGCGGAACTGCACCACCGTGAGGATGATGACGAGGAACATCAGCACGACGGACTGCGCGGCGGAGGCCGAGAGATCCAGCCCGGCAAAACCTTCGCGGTAGATTTTATAAATCAGCGTCGTCGTGGCCTGCACCGGGCCACCGGCGGTGGCCGCGTCGATGACCGGGAAGGTGTCGAAAAAGGCATACACCAGGTTCACCACCAGCAGGAAGAAACTCACCGGGGCAATCAGCGGCAGCGACAGCCTGAAGAAGCGGCGGATCGGGCCTGCACCGTCAATGGCGGCGGCTTCCACCAGCGAACGCGGAATGGACTGTAGCGCGGCAAAGAAGAACAGGAAGTTGTAGCTGATCTGCTTCCACACCGAGGCGAACACCACCAGGAACATCGCCTGGCCGCTGTTCTGGGCGTGGTTCCAGTCGTATCCGAATTCCGCCAGAAAATGGGTAATTAACCCGCGTCCGGGGTTAAACAGGAAGATCCACAGCACGGCGGCGACCGCTGGTGCTACGGCGTAGGGCAGCAGCATCAGGGTCTGATACACACGGCTGCCACGCACCACGTAATCCACCAGCGCGGCGAAGAACAGCGAGGCAACAAGGCCGCTCACGGTGACCAGCGCGCTGAATTTGATCGTCGTCCAGAAAGAATCCAGGTAGTAGCTGTCGTGGAACAGCGCGGTGAAGTTGTCCAGGCCAACAAACTGGCTGGAGAGTCCAAACGGATCAACGCTTTGCACCGAGTACCAGAGCGCTTCGCCCGCAGGCCAGATAAAGAAGATAACGGTGATGACCAGCTGAGGCGCGACCAGCAGATACGGCAGCCAGCGGGAACGAAACACCGGACGGGATGATGACATTGAGATTTGGTTCCTGAACAGTGCCGGGTGGCGGCTACGCCTTACCCGGCCTACATATGGCACGTCGTAGGCCCGGTAAGCGCAGCGCCACCGGGCATTTTTTTACGATTTGGTGGACTGCTCAAAGCGGCGCAGCAGCTGATTTCCGCGCTCTACCGCTGAATCCAGCGCCTGCTGTGGCGTTTTCTTGCCGGTCCAGACGCTTTCCAGCTCTTCGTCGACAATGGTGCGGATCTGCGGCATGTTGCCCAGACGCAGGCCTTTGGTGAACGGCAACGGCGGCTTGTTCAGCATCTGACGCGTCGCGATATCCGCACCCGGATTCTTGCTGTAGAAGCCCTGCTCGCGGGTCAGGTCATAGGCAGCTTTGGTGATCGGCAGGTAGCCGGTTTTCTGGTGCCATTCGGCCGCGTTTTCAGGTTTCGCCAGGAAGTCGAGGAACTCGGCCACTCCTTTGTAGGTGCCGGCGTCTTTACCCTGCATCACCCACAGGCTTGCTCCGCCGATGATGGCGTTCTGTGGCGCGCCTTTCACGTCTGCGTCGTACGGCATCATGCCCACGCCATAGTTGAATTTGGCGTAGTGACGAATATCCGCCAGCGAGCCGGACGAGGCGGTGGTAATGGCGCAGTCACCGTTGTAGAACTTCTCGGTGGATTCGTCTTTACGTCCGAAGTAGCTGAAATCACCCATCTTGTTCAACTCTTCCAGCAGCGCGATGTGCTTCACCTGCTCTGGCTTGTTGAACTCCAGTACCGCGTCGGTGCCATCGAAACCGTTGTTTTTGGTGGCTACCGGCAAGCCGTGCCAGGCACTGAAGTTTTCAATCTGGATCCAGCCCTGCCAGCCGCTGGCGTAGCCGCACTTCATCCCCGCCGCTTTCAGCTTCGCGGTGTACTCCGCCAGATCCTGCCAGGTTTTTGGCGGCTGCTCCGGGTCTAAACCGGCTTTCTTAAAGGCGTCTTTGTTGTAGTACAGCACCGGCGTCGAGCTGTTAAACGGCTGAGACAGCAGATGGCCGGTTTTAGAATCGGTGTAGTAACCCGCTACGGTCGGCACAAACTGGGATTCGTCGAAGTTGATCCCCGCCTCTTTGAACACTTCGTAGACCGGTTTGATGGCTTTGGAGGCCATCATGGTCGCGGTGCCTACTTCGTATACCTGCAAAATGGCAGGCGCATTACCGGTACGGAAGGCGGCAATGCCCGCGCTCAGGCTCTGCTCGTAGTTACCTTTGTACACCGGCACAATTTTGTAATCCGGATGGGAGTCGTTGAAACGCTGCGCCAGGGAGTCAACCTCTTTACCCAACTCCCCTTCCATGGAATGCCAGAACGGAATGGTCGTCACAGCCATTGCGTTCGTCGCAAAAGCCAGACCCAGTGCCAGACCCAAAGCTGTGTGTCGTAACGATGTCATTGTCATCTCTCTTATTGTGCCGGATGCGCGATATCACGCGTTTTATGCTCGCGAGGTAACATGACATGCTCGAATGACAGAAAAATAACTGTTTGTTTACAGATAAGTGACAACAAAAGGTCAGCGGGATGATGGTTGTGTGAAGGGGTTTGGGGTGTGGTTGGGTGCGGTATGGTGCCCTCACCCCGGCCCTCTCCCACAGGGAGAGGGAGAAAACACTAAAAATGGCAACGTGCGTTGCCATTTTGCTTTTACCTATCCGCCTAAATACGCACTCCGCACCGCTTCATTGGCCAGCAGCGCATCGCCGGTATCTTCAAGCACCACGTGGCCGTTCTCCAGCACGTAACCGCGATCGGCGAGCTTCAGCGCCTGGTTGGCATTCTGCTCGACGAGGAAGATGGTCATCCCTTCTTTACGCAGCTGTTCAATGGTGTCGAAGATCTGCTGAATGATAATTGGCGCAAGACCCAGCGACGGTTCATCCAGCAGCAGCAGGCGCGGCTGGCTCATCAGGGCGCGGCCGATCGCCAGCATCTGCTGCTCACCGCCGGACATGGTCCCCGCACGCTGAATACGACGCTCCCACAGGCGCGGGAAGAGTTCGTACACCCACTTGATACGGGACTGATACTGGTCGCGGTCAGCGAAGAAGCCGCCCATCGCCAGGTTCTCTTCCACCGTCATGCGCGAGAAGACGCGACGCCCTTCAGGGACTATCGCCACCGCTTCACGCATGATTCTGGCGGTCTGCCAGTCGGTGATGTCTTTGCCATCAAACACAATCCGACCGCTGGTGGCGCGCGGGTCGCCGCACAGGGTACCAAGCAGCGTGGTTTTGCCCGCGCCGTTAGCCCCAATCAGGGTGACGATTTCGCCCTGATTGATATGCAGGCTGACGTCGTGCAGCGCCTGGATCTTGCCGTAGTGGGCACTTACCTTGTCAAACGTTAACATCGCTTTTTCCATCTTATGCCTCACCCAGGTATGCGCGGATCACGTCCGGGTTGTTGCGGATCTCATCCGGCGTGCCGTTTGCCAGCGGCGTTCCCTGGTTCACCACGTAGATACGGTCAGAGATCCCCATTACCAGCTTCATATCGTGCTCAATCAGCAGGATAGTGGTGTCGTGATGATCGCGAAGCTCAGCAATCAGCTCGTCCAGCTCTTTGGTCTCTTTCGGGTTCAGGCCCGCAGCGGGTTCATCGAGCATCAGGATTTCCGGCTGCGTTACCATGCAGCGCACAATCTCAAGGCGACGCTGGTCACCGTACGCAAG
Organism: Enterobacter sp. 50793107; assembly: GCF_001463365.1. Classification (NCBI taxonomy): domain Bacteria; kingdom Pseudomonadati; phylum Pseudomonadota; class Gammaproteobacteria; order Enterobacterales; family Enterobacteriaceae; genus Enterobacter; species Enterobacter sp. 50793107. Next base: position 109,955 of record NZ_LNII01000166.1, read on the forward strand.
GTTACTTGCCTGGCGGTTGGCATGCGGCAGCAGACCGATACGGTCAAGCCATGTTGCCGCACGATCCAGCGCTTCGCTCTGCGCCCGGCGGAAGGCTGGCGTCTTCAGCAGGCCGGAGAACAGACCGGTTTTCAGCTGCTGATGCTGTGCCACCAGCAGGTTCTCAATCACCGTCATCTCGCGGAACAGACGCACGTGCTGGAAAGTACGCACCACGCCCATGCGGGCAATCTGCTGGCCCGGCAGCCCTTCCAGATGCTGGTCGCGCAGCATGATGGTGCCGCCCGTCGGCTTGTAGAAACCGGTCAGGCAGTTAAAGACTGTGGTTTTTCCCGCACCGTTCGGGCCAATCAGGGAGACGATCTCTTTCTTGTGCAGATCCAGATTCACATTGTTGACCGCCAGCAGGCCGCCAAAACGCATCATAAGACCGTTAACGGATAATAATGGCTGACTCATGCCTGCTCTCCTTTTGCTTGCCCGTTCTTCAGCTTCAGCTGTGGACGAGTCATCGGCAGCAGACCCTGCGGACGCCAGATCATCATCAGCACCATCAAACCACCCAGCATCAGCATGCTGTATTCGTTAAAGTCACGCATCAGCTCGCGTGAGACCACCAGCAGAATGGCGGCGAGGATAACGGCAAACTGCGAACCCATTCCGCCGAGCACCACAATCGCCAGCACAAAGGCGGATTCGGCAAAGGTGAACGATTCCGGGCTGACAAAGCCCTGACGCGCGGCAAACAGCGTGCCGGCAAAACCGGCAAACGCGGCGCTGATGGTGAACGCAGTCAGCTTAATGCGGGTCGGGTTGAGGCCCAGGGAACGGCAGGCGATTTCATCTTCACGCAGCGCTTCCCACGCGCGGCCCAGCGGCATACGCAGCAGGCGGTTAATCACGAACAGCGTGATGACCACCAGCAGCAGCGCCACCATGTAGAGCCAGATGACGCGGTCGGACGGATCATACTTCACGCCAAAGAAGTTGCTGAAGGTATCCCAGCCGCCTTCACGGGCGGTACGGCTGAACTCCAGACCAAAGAAGGTTGGTTTCGGGATCTGGCTAATCCCGTTCGGGCCGCCAGTCACCTCGGTATTGTTGAGCAGCAGGATACGGACGATTTCGCCGAAGCCCAAGGTCACAATCGCCAGGTAGTCACCGCGCAGGCGCAGCACCGGGAAGCCAAGCAGGAAACCTGCAGCGGCAGAGACCAGCCCCGCCAGCGGCAGGCACGTCCAGAAGCCGAGACCGTAATAGTGGTTCAGTAGCGCAAAGGTATACGCGCCAATGGCGTAGAAACCGCCGTAGCCCAGTACCAGCAGGCCAGAGAGCCCCACTACCACGTTCAGACCCAGACCCAGAATAACGTAGATCATGGTCAGGGTGGCGATATCTACCGTGCCGCGCGAGACCACGAACGGCCACGCCACCGCAGCCACCAGCAGCGCCACGAGGAACAGCTTCTGCTTAACGGTGGAGCCATCGATAGCCGGCAGGACAAACTTCGGTCCCGAGACGCCTTTCAGCGTTTTCTGGAACAGCGGACGCAGCAGCTGGAACAGGAACACCACGGCGGTGCCGATAAAGACCCACTGCCAGCGAATGTCAGCGGCGGTGTCTACCACAAGCTTTGTGCCGTTCAGCTCTAACTGAACGCCCATAAAGACGCCCGCCAGCACGAAGAACATGGCGGCAGAGAGCAGCGCCATTGCAAAATGCATCGGTTTCATACTTTCTCTACCTCCGGACGACCCAGAATACCGGTAGGCATCACCAGCAGAACCAGAATCAGCAGGGCAAACGACACCACGTCTTTATACTCGGTACTCAGATACGCTGAGGAGAGCGCTTCTGCCACGCCCAGAATCAGGCCGCCAATCATCGCGCCAGGAATACTGCCGATACCGCCCAGTACCGCCGCGGTAAAGGCTTTCATCCCGGCCATAAAGCCGATGTACGGATTAATTACGCCGTAGAACTGGCCGAGCAGGACGCCTGCGACGGCCGCCATCGCCGCGCCGATCACAAAAGTGAGCGCAATCACGCGGTCAGTGTTGATGCCGAGCAGGCTCGCCATCTTCAAATCTTCCGCGCAGGCGCGGCAGGCGCGTCCCATGCGGGAGTAGCGGATGAAGAGCGTCAGAGCGAGCATCGCAATAAAGGTCACCACCCAGATCACCAGTTGCATGGTGGTGATAGAGGCAGAGAAGTTTTCGCTGGCGCCGACAATCCACTGGCCGTTGAACAGGCTTGGCAGCGCCACATCGCGCGAGCCTTCGGTCAGGCTGACGTAGTTTTGCAGGAAGATAGACATCCCAATCGCGGAGATCAGGGCAATCAGGCGCTTGGAGCTGCGTACCGGCCGGTAGGCCACCCGCTCGATGCTCCAGCCGTAGGCGCTGGCAATCACAATCGCGCCGACAAACCCGGCGGCGACCAGCAGCCAGCTGCTGTCGATACCCATCATCATCAGGGCGGCGATAATCATAAAGGAGACGTAGCTACCGATCATGTACACCTCGCCGTGGGCGAAGTTGATCATGCCGATAATGCCGTACACCATCGTATAGCCGATGGCAATCAGCGCGTAGGTGCTTCCCAGCGTGACGCCGTTAAACATCTGCTGCAGGAAATAGAGAAACTGCTCGGACATATGCAAACCTTTTTATACCCGCCCGGCGGTCCGGGCGGCGGGATAATTATTTGGCGGCCGAAGACGAACCGTCGGCGTGCCACTTAAAGACACCAAATTCAAATCCCTTCAGATCGCCTTTCTCATCCCAGTTCAGCGGCCCAATCACGGTGTTCGCCCCGTGTGCTTTTAAATCTTTCACCAGATCCAGCGGTTCTTTGCTGCCAGTACGGTCCAGCGCGGTGGCCAGTGACTGCACGGCGGCGTAGGTGATCCAGACGTATGGACCACTTGGATCTTTCTTCTGCGCCTTGAGCGCATCCACGATAGCCTTGTTCGCCGGATCCTGGTCATAGCGTTTTGGCATTGTCACCAGCATGCCTTCAGCGGCATCCCCGGCGATGTTAGACAGGGAGGCGTTACCCACGCCTTCTGGACCCATGAACTGGGTTTTCAGACCGACAGAGCGCGCCTGGCGCAGCATCTGGCCCATTTCCGGGTAATAACCACCGTAGTAAACGAAGTCGATATTCTCTTTTTGCAGACGGGCGATCAGCGCAGAGAAATCTTTCTCACCCGCGGTAATCCCGTCGAAGAAGACAATATTTGCGCCGCCTTTTTTCAGCCCGTCCTGAACGGAACGCGCCAGGCCTTCGCCGTACTGCTGTTTGTCATGAATAATGGCAATGCGCTGCGGTTTAACCGTCTCGAGGATGTATTTCGCCGCGGTCGGCCCCTGGGAGGAGTCCAGACCGGCGGTACGCATAATGTGCTGGTAGCCGCGCTGGGTCAGCTCCGGGTTGGTGGCACCAGGGGTAATCATCAGAATACCTTCGTCTTCGTAGATATCAGACGCAGGCTGAGTGGACGATGAGCACAGATGGCCGATCACATACTGGATGCCATCGTTCACGATTTTGTTCGCCACCGCGACGGCCTGTTTTGGATCGCAGGCGTCGTCGTATTCCACGCCCACCAGCTTGTCGCCTTTGATGCCACCTTTGGCGTTGATGTCTTTAATTGCCTGACGTGCGCCGTTGAACTCCATGTCACCCCACTGGGCAACAGGCCCGGACATGGCACCGACCACCGCAACCTTAATCTCTTCCGCCATGGCTGCATGCGAGAGAGACAATGCAACCATGCCCGCGATTAACGTCTTCGCGTTCCTTTTCATCTCTGAATCCCCATTCGTGATGTCGTGTATATATTTTGTTTTATTATGGTTAAAAAGCATTCTGTACTTTTAATGCACAACGCTATTTTTACCAGTGCCTTTAATGGTTTAGCGCAGGTTTTTATCAAAAACCAGACTAAATTCTCTATTTTTCAGGCGATTAAGCAAAGATAATATTCTGAAATCAGGCAGAGATAAACAAATAAAAGTGCAGTTTGCAGCATAAAATAACGGCACAAAGCGCCGAATAAATCACTGCCATTCAGGTTAAAATTCTGCTTATTTTTCGATCCATGTGTTTTCAGACTGCACTTCGCCCTGGCAAAAAACTAATCACCTGGTAACGGGGAATAAAAAGAGGAAGCCGCTGAGCGAATAAATTGAGTACACTGCCTCTACTCAATTTGATTTGGACAAGCAGCTAATGAAACTGACTATCGTTCGTCTGGTGACCTTTAGCGACCAGGATCATATCGACCTGGGCAAGATCTGGCCGGAATATTCCCCTTCGTCGCTGAGCGTTGACGAAACCCACCGTATTTATGCCGCGCGCTTCAACGAGCGTCTGCTGGCTGCTGTGCGCGTGACGCTGAGCGGCACGGAAGGGGCGCTGGACTCTCTGCGCGTGCGCGACGTCACCCGTCGTCGCGGCGTAGGACAGTACCTGATTGAAGAAGTGATCCGTGAAAACCCGAGCATTACCTCCTGGTGGATGGCCGACGTAGGCGTGGAGGACCGTAGCGTGATGGCGGCGTTTATGCAGGCGTTAGGATTTACGGCGCAGAAAAATGGGTGGGAGAAGCGCTAGATTTGTGCGGCCTGATGCCCTCACCCCAGCCCTCTCCCACGGGGAGAGGGGGCAAACATTAAAAAAGGCAACTTACGTTGCCTTTTTGCTTTTATTTTGCGTCAGTAGCAGTACCGTTGGCATGCCAGTCAAACACGCCGAACTCGAAGCCCTTCAGATCGCCCTTCTCATCCCAGGAGAGCGGCCCCATCACGGTATCAACAGAGTTCGCTTTCAGCCAGGTGGCAATCTCAGCCGGATCGGCTGACTGGTTCAGACCCGCCTGCAGAGACTGCAGTGCTGCGTAGGTGGTCCAGACGAACGCGCCGCTTGGATCCTGTTTCTTCGCCTTAATGGCATCTACAATCGGTTTGTTCGCAGGGACCTGGTCGTAGTTCTTCGGCTTGGTCACCAGCAGGCCTTCCGCAGACTCACCGGCAATGTTAGACAGGGAAACGTTCGCCACCCCTTCCGGCCCCATGAACTGGGTTTTCAGACCCGCTGCACGAGCCTGACGCAGGATCTGCCCCATTTCCGGGTGGTAGCCACCGTAGTAAACGAAGTCGATATTCTCTTTCTTCAGACGCGCCACCAGGGTAGAGAAGTCTTTCTCACCGGCGGTGATACCATCAAAGAACACGACGTCAGCATTCGCTTTCTTCAGGTTGTCCTGCACGGAGCGCGCCAGACCTTCACCGTACTGCTGTTTGTCATGAACGATCGCGATACGCTTCGGCTTCACTTTTTCGACAATGTATTTGGCGGCCGTTGGGCCCTGATCGGAGTCCAGACCGGTGGTGCGCAGGATCAGCTTATAGCCGCGCGACGTCAGCTCCGGTGCCGTTGCCGCCGGGGTGATCATCAGGATGCCTTCGTCTTCGTAGATATCAGACGCAGGCTGGGTGGAAGAGGAGCACAGGTGACCGATAACGTATTTGATGCCGTCGTTCACCACTTTGTTCGCCACGGCAACCGCTTGTTTCGGGTCACAGGCATCATCATATTTTACGATCTGCAGTTTTTCGCCTTTGATACCGCCCTTCGCATTAATGTCGGCAACCGCCTGCTCTGCGCCCGTAAATTCCTGGTCGCCATACTGTGCTACCGGACCGGACATCGCGCCCACCACGGCCACTTTAATATCGGCCTGCGCCATGGTGCTGAATGCCAACGCGATACATCCTGCCAGTAACGCTTTACCCTTCATGTTCATCCTGAGATTCCCCATTATTATGGTTATTACGATTGTTGTGATGTTGTTGTGTAGCGCTTTATTTCAGTTATAGGTATACCAGTCGCGCTTTTTCAGCATACTCTGCTAAAACATACCCCATTTTTATGATTTTGGAATAGCAAATTTGAAATGAATATATGATAAGCCCGGCAGGAATTTCACCGGGCTTCTGGCTTTAACGAGTCAGCGACGCAGAAATAATGTCCAGCGCTTTACGGAACTGCACTTCAGGGATTGTGAGCGGATAGAGGAAACGGATGACGTTACCGTACACGCCGCAACTCAGAAGCAGAAGGCCTTCCTGCAGGGCTCGCTCCTGAACCTGACGGGTGAATTCCGGTGACGGCAGCCCGGATTGCGGATCGTTAAACTCCACCGCCACCATTGAGCCTTGTGCGCGGATATCCGCGATATACGGACAATGTTCCTTCGCTTTGTTCAGTACTTCCACCAGATGATGACCCAGGTGCGCCGAGCGCGTGCAAAGGTCGTCTTCATCAATCACGTCCAGCACGGCATGTGCGGCGGCGATCGCCAGTGGGTTACCGGCGTAGGTACCGCCCAGTCCGCCAGGCGCAGGCGCGTCCATCACCTCGGCGCGGCCCGACACCGCCGAGAGCGGCATGCCACCCGCCAGGCTTTTCGCCATGGTGATCAGATCCGGTTTCACGCAGTGGTGTTCCATCGAGAACAGTTTTCCGGTACGCGCAAAACCGCTTTGCACCTCATCGGCGATCAGCAAAATACCGTGGGTATCGCACAGGGCGCGCAAGTCCTGCATAAAATCCGCCGGTGCAATGTTGAAACCGCCCTCACCCTGAACCGGTTCAAGAATAATGGCCGCGACCTGGTCCGGGGCAATGTCCGCTTTGAAGATACGCTCCAGGCTTTTTAATGCCTCCGCCGTACTGACACCGTGCAGTTCATTGGGGTATTGGGCGTGATATACCGAGCCAGGAAACGGCCCGAAACCCAGCTTGTAAGGGGCAACTTTCCCCGTCAGCGCCATGGTCATCGAGGTGCGTCCATGAAAAGCACCGCCAAAGGCGATCAGGCCAGGGCGTCTGGTGTATGCGCGGGCAATTTTTACCGCGTTTTCGACGGCTTCTGCCCCCGTTGAGAAGAAGGCGGTTTTGGCCGGGCCGTCAATCGGCACACGCGCGTTGATTCGCTCGGCAAGCGACACATAGCCTTCGTATGGCACAATCTGGTACGCCGTGTGGGTGAAGGCATGAAGTTGTTTTTCAATGGCGGAAATGATTTTTGGATGGCGATGCCCGGTGTTCAGCACCGCTATTCCGGCGGCAAAGTCGATATACTCGTTGCCCTCGACGTCCCACACCGTGGCGTTTTCAGCTTTATCGGCATAGAAGTTACACATCACGCCGATGCCGCGCGGCGTCGCCTGTAAACGCCGGTCGTTCAGTTCGTTATTTTTCACCCTGTCCCCCTGAGAAAGTCGCCTGCTTAGCGCATCAGTAAGTGTTTGCCAGGGGGGAGAAATTCGCCAGAGCGGGCGCTAAAAAAACAAAACCCCCGGATTAGCATCCAGGGGCTCTCGTCATACTTCGCGGGAATTACGCTTCAATCGCGGCGCGAAGTTTTTTCATGGCGTTCTTTTCAAGCTGACGCACACGTTCAGCGGACACGCCGTAGCGGTCGGCCAGCTCCTGCAGCGTGGACTTGTTGTCTTCGTCCAGCCAGCGGGCACGGATAATATCCTGGCTACGCTCGTCAAGGCCTTCCATCGCATAGCTCAGCTTGTTCGCGGCCTGATCTTCCCAGTTGTCCTCTTCAATGCCGTCAGCAAAGTTAGAGGTCTTATCCTGCAGATACAGTACCGGCGCCATTGGCTGGCTGTCGGACGCATCGTCATCGGAAGACATGTCAAAAGTCATGTCCTGCGCGGCCATACGGGATTCCATCTCACGCACATCTTTGCTGGAAACACCCAGCTCGCGCGCCACCATTTCTACTTCATCCTGATTGAACCAGCCCAGACGCTGCTTGGTTTTACGCAGGTTGAAGAAGAGTTTGCGTTGCGCTTTTGTCGTGGCGACTTTCACGATACGCCAGTTGCGCAGCACGTATTCGTGAATCTCTGCTTTGATCCAGTGCACAGCGAAGGAGACCAGTCGTACACCCACTTCCGGGTTAAAGCGACGTACAGCCTTCATCAGGCCGATGTTACCTTCCTGAATCAAGTCCGCCTGCGGCAGGCCATAGCCCGCATAATTACGAGCAATGTGAACAACAAAGCGCAGGTGAGACAGGATCAGCTTTTTCGCTGCTTCCAGATCGCCCTGGTAATGCAGCTTTTCAGCAAGCTCCTTTTCTTCCTCGGCCGTTAACATCGGCCAGGTGTTCGCAGCCCGGATATACGATTCCAGGTTACCAACAGGGGCTAAAGCTAAAGTTTGCATTTCTTTGGTCATTCATTCCTCTCAATGTTTCTTCTGGTCCAGGTTGTCCCCATCAGGCAACAACCATGCCAAAGCGTTTGAGCAACGAGATTAGCATTCACTCTTTTATCAGACAGTGATTTTATCCACAAGTTCCAGGTGCAACGGTGAATAAATTACGCACAAAATGTGACATGGAGATGATAACAGGGGAAGAGACAACAGGGACGCTTTCCCTGCAGAGCGAACATCTCGGTGCAGGGAAAGATTATATCACGCTTTTCTTAGTCGGGAGTAAAGTGGCGTAAATGTTGAACCGTCGCCAGCCATGCTGCCACCCAGCCAATCATGGAGCAAACCAGCAGCAGAAGAAGGCACTCATCGAACCCTAAACCACTGATATCAAACTTAGTTCCGAAGACCTGCGCCACCTCGGTCACGGCGGAGGAGAGCCGCATCACCAAAATTTCTGACAATATCAGTGAAAGAAATGCGCCGGAAAAACCGAGCAATGCGCCGCCGTAAAGGAACGGACGCAGGATGAAGCCATCCGTCGCACCAATCAGCTTTTGCACGTTGATGGTATCGCGGCGGGCGAAAATGCTCAGACGCACGCTGTTACCGATGACGAGGAACACCGCCGCCACCATCAGCACGCCAATCATCGCCGACACGCGCCCCACCAGCCCGGTCAGTGCGGCAAGACGCGCAAACCAGCTGTCGTCCATACGCACTTCATCAATGCCTTTAATGGTAGAGATGCGGTCGCGCAGCGTATTAAGTGAATCCGTTCCCTGGAAGTCGAGCTTCGGGATCACCACCGCCACGGCCGGCAGCGGGTTCTCTTCGAGCATATCCAGCGCGCCGCCAAAGCCTGACCAGTTACGGAACTCACCCAGCGCTTCTTCGCGGGAAAGGTAGTTCACCTTCTCCACGCCCTTCTCGGCCTGGATTTGCCCCACCACCTGCGCCGCGGCGTTATCGTCGAGCGCTTTGTCCAGATAGACCGTGATCTGCGGAGACGGATAGTACTGCGACGCCGCCTGATTCACGTTCTTATAGACCATATAGCAGACGCTTGGCAGCGTCAGCGAAATGGCGATAACCATCACCGTCAGGAACGTCGCCAGCGGTTTACTTTTCAGATCCTGCAACGCGCCGTGGAAGGCGTAGCGTACCTGTTCATTGAACACGTTGGTTTTGCGGGAGTTTGGCTTCGGCGCGGCTTTCGCCCGCTTCGGCGCATTACGGTTACCGTCACCGCCACCCTGCGGCTTACGGAAACGGTCAAACCGGTTCCCGAACTGCCGAATCTGGTTCATTGCATCACGCTTGTTCACCGTGGCCTCCGTGCAAATGCCCGTCGCTCAGGGTCAGCATGCGGTACGAACGGCGGGAAATGAGCCCGATGTCGTGCGTCGCCATCAATACCGTCACCCCAACGCGGTTGAATTCCTCAAACAGACGCAAAATCCCTTCAGAAAGGGCGTCGTCCAGGTTACCGGTCGGTTCATCCGCCAGCAGTACCGCAGGCTTGTTCACCACCGCACGGGCAATGCCCACACGCTGCTGTTCACCGCCGGAGAGCTGGATCGGAAAGTTCTTCGCTTTGTCCAGCAGCCCGACCTTATCCAGCGCCGCAGAGACGCGACGGCGGATATCATCATAGCTGGCACCGGCAATAATCAGCGGGATCGCCACGTTATCGAAAACGGTGCGATCCATCAGCAGGTGGTGATCCTGGAAAATCATCCCGATCTGGCGACGCAGGAACGGCACTTCGCGGTTCTTAAGACGGCTAATCTCATGGCCGCTGAACCAGATTTTCCCGGCGCTTGGCCGTTCAATCCCACAGATAAGCTTGAGCAGGGTACTTTTCCCCGCGCCGGAATGGCCGGTCAGGAATGCCATCTCGCCTGGCTGCAGGTGGAAGGTCACCCCCTGCAGCGCTTGTCTCCCACCGAGATAGGCCTTGCTGACGTGTTCAAAGCGAATCATTGTTAGTCCTCTCGGGCAAATAATGCCTCAATAAAGTCGTCCGCCTTAAACGGACGCAAATCCTCAATACGCTCGCCCACACCGATGTAACGAATAGGAATGCCGAACTGATCGGCCACGGAGAAGATCACCCCGCCTTTCGCGGTGCCGTCCAGTTTGGTCAGCGTGATCCCGGTCAGTCCTACCGCTTCATGGAACAGCTTCGCCTGGCTGACGGCGTTCTGTCCGGTGCTGGCATCGATGGTCAGCATAATTTCATGCGGTGCGTCTTCGTCCAGCTTCTTCATGACGCGGACGATTTTCTTCAACTCTTCCATCAGGTGCGATTTGTTCTGCAAACGCCCTGCGGTATCGGCAATCAGGACATCCACATTTCGCGACTTCGCCGCCTGGATGGCGTCAAAGATCACGGACGCGGAATCTGCACCGGTGTGCTGCGCAATCACCGGAATGTTGTTGCGCTGGCCCCACACCTGCAGCTGTTCAACCGCCGCCGCGCGGAAGGTATCACCCGCCGCCAGCATCACCGTTTTACCCTGCTGCTCGAACTGACGCGCCAGTTTGCCGATGGTGGTGGTTTTCCCGACACCGTTAACGCCAACCATCAGAATAACAAATGGCGTTTTGCCTTCAATATTAAGCGGTTCGTCAACTTTTGCGAGAATTTCACCCATCTCGTCTTTCAGCAGGCCGTACAGCGCTTCGGCGTCGCGCAGCTGTTTGCGGCTCGCCCCTTCGGTCAGGTTGGCGATGATCTTACGGGTGGTTTCCACCCCAACGTCCGCAATCAGCAACTGCTCTTCCAGCTCTTCAAACAGATCGTCGTCGATCTTTTTGCCGCGGAACAGACTGATAAATCCGGAACCTAAATTTTCTTTAGTTTTTAACAGGCTGCGTTTCAGGCGGGCAAAGAAACCTTCTTTGGTCGGTTTTTCCTGCTCCTGAACGATCTCCTCTTCGGCCTGCTCTTCCACCGGCACGACGATAACCGCTTCTTCAGCCGCCTGAGCGGCCAGCGCCTGGGCTTCCAGCTCTTCGTCGGTCAGCGCCGGCTCATGTGCCGCTTCTTCTTCCACCGCGTCGACAATTTCCACGGTTTCCGCTTCGGCCTGCCACTCTTCAGGGGAAACGTCGTCCGCTTTTACCTCTTCCGGCAGCGGCAACTCTTCATGTTCGATAACGGCCTGCGGCGCTTCAGTAACCGCTTCAACAACAGGTTCTGGCTTTTCGCTCTCCTGAACCTGTTCGGTGACCTCAACCACCTCTTCAGCAAAGGCTTCAGTCTCTTCTTTGCTGTGCGCATGCTCTTCCGCTTCGACAACCGCGGCGGTTTCTACAGGCGTTTCAGGCTGAGACTGCTCTTCAACGGCTTGTTGTTCTTCGGTTTTCTGTTCTGTTTCTTGCTCTTTTTCACCGAAACCCAGCCAGGAAAAGAAGCCACGTTTTTTTTGTTTTGCCATCTGCGACTACACTCCTCGCGGCGCTATATACATGGAAGCTAAAAAAATGATGAAATAGTCTAACACTTTACTTAATTGACATCACCGCCCGCAATCGCAGGCCAATTGTTAACAGAGCTTTCCTGAGATGAAGAAACCCAACCGCGCCCCAGCCGGTCAAATTCGTATTATCGGTGGCCAGTGGCGAGGCCGGAAACTCCCGGTGCCGGACAGCCCCGGTTTACGCCCAACCACCGACCGCGTGCGTGAAACGCTGTTTAACTGGCTGGCCCCGTCAATGGTAGACGCCCACTGCCTCGACTGCTTTGCGGGCAGCGGCGCATTAGGGCTGGAAGCCCTCTCGCGCTACGCCGCCAGCGCCACGCTGCTGGAAATGGAGCGCGGCGTCGCGCAGACGCTGCAGCAAAATCTGGCGACGCTGAAAGCCACCAACGCCAAAGTGGTGAACACCAATACGCTCAGTTTCCTCGCGCAGCCAGGCACGCCGCACAACGTGGTGTTTGTCGATCCGCCGTTCCGTAAGGGGCTGCTGGAAGAGACGTTATCCCTGCTGGAAAGCAATGGTTGGCTGGCGGATGACGCGCTGATTTACGTTGAAAGCGAAGTAGAAAACGGGCTACCGCCAGTGCCGGTTCACTGGGATTTACACCGCGAAAAAGTGGCGGGTCAGGTCGCTTATCGTCTGTATCATCGTCAGGCACAAGGAGAATCCAATGCCAGTACTGATTAATCTGGGACGTTTGCTGATGCTGTGCGTCTGGGCGTTTTTACTGCTCAATCTGGTGCATCCGTTCCCGCGCCCGATGAATATCTTTGTGAACGTGGCGTTTATCTTTACCACCTTCATGCACGCCCTGCAGATGGTGATGCTGAAAAACGGCCTGCCAAAAGACGGCCCGCAGATGACCGGCTGGCAGCAGCTGCGCGTGTTTATTTTCGGCGTGTTTGAACTGCTGGTGTGGATGAAGAAGTTTAAGGCGCAGGTGAAGAAGTAAGGTGCGGTCTGATGCCCTCACCCTAACCCTCTCCCACTGGGAGAGGGGACCGTATTATTCAGCCCTGAACCCTTCAAACCGCGACCCTTTGTAACTCAGCATCCCTTTCTCACCCACCGTCAGCTGATGGTACTGCTGCGCCTCCAGGCGGAAGGTCATCTCCAGGCCGCCCGTTTCCGGCTTAAAGCTCGCTTCATAGCGCATGGTCGTTCCCGCAGGGGTAACCTGTTGCTGGCGCGAGCGCCGGTCATTAAGGGGTTTTTCGCGTTTATTGCTCACCACCACGCGCTTTTGCATCAACGGCGCGGCGTCGTTATCCGCTTTCTCGCGGCGCTGCTGCACAAAACGGAACGAGGCGGCAATGACGATAATCGCCACCACGATAATGAAAAACAGCGGCATCTTGCTCATTCAACAATCCCATAAGATTATGCGGAATTCAGGATACCCTGACTCCCCCGGCATTGCCAAACGCCTGCCCGCATCACTACACTGAAGATGAAACTGATTATTCAGCCTTAACAGATACAGGGAGTTAATATGCTTTGGTCATTTATCGCTGTCTGTTTTTCCGCATGGCTTTATGTCGATGCGTCATACCGCGGTCCGGCCTGGCAGCGCTGGTTGTTTAAACCCGTCACGCTGTTGCTGCTCCTGCTGCTTGCCTGGCAAGCGCCGATGTTTAACGCCATCAGCTACCTGGTCCTCGCCGGGCTGTGTGCTTCTCTGATTGGCGATGCCTTAACCCTGTTGCCGCGTCAGCGTCTGCTGTATGCCGTGGGGGCGTTCTTCCTGTCGCATCTGCTTTACACCATCTACTTTGCCAGCCAGATGACGCTATCCTTCTTCTGGCCGCTCCCGCTGGTGCTGCTGGTGATCGGCGCGCTGCTGATCGCGGTGATCTGGTCACGCCTGGAAGAGATGCGTCTGCCCGTCTGCACGTTTATTGCCATGACGCTGGTGATGGTGTGGCTGGCCGGTGAACTGTGGTTCTTCCGCCCAACCTCACAGGCGATGTCCGCTTTCTTTGGCGCGGCGCTGCTGTTAATCGGCAATATCGTCTGGCTGGGCAGCCACTATCGCCGTCGTTTCCGGGCTGATAACGCGATTGCCTCCGCCTGTTACTTTGCGGGGCACTTCCTGATTGTGCGTTCGCTGTATATCTAAATAAGCCTTGACTCTGGAGTCGACTCCAGAGTGTATGCTGCGGTTAATGAGAAAATTATCATTACCGGAGAGTGCCATGTCGACTCCAGAAACACCTAAAAAAGCCCCACAATTTTCAGCATTTAAGCTCAGCCCGGTGCCAGCGAAAGATGACTGCTGCTGTGACGGGGCATGCGAAACGCAAAACGCGCAGCCGCTGCCTGAAAGCGGAAACCATTACAGCTGGGTGGTTGACGGCATGGATTGCGCGGCCTGCGCCCGCAAAGTCGAAAATGCGGTAAAACAGATCCCCGGCGTCAGCCACGTGCAGGTGCGCTTTGCGACCGAAAAACTGCTGGTCAGCGCCGAGAGTGACGTCAGCGAGCAGGTTGTGTCCGCGGTCAGCCAGGCCGGTTATTCCCTGCGTAGCGAAACGGCCCCCGCCGAAAAAACCGCTCCGCTGCGAGAAAATCTGCCCCTTATCGCGCTCGTGATGATGATGGCCCTGAGCTGGGGTCTGGAGCAGATCAACCACCCGTTTGGCAATCTGGCGTTTATCGCCACCACGCTTGTCGGGTTGTATCCCATTGCCCGTCAGGCGCTGCGGCTGATGAAAAGCGGCAGCTGGTTCGCCATCGAAACGCTGATGAGCGTGGCAGCTATCGGCGCGCTGTTCATTGGTGCCACAGCGGAAGCGGCCATGGTGCTGCTGCTGTTCTTAATTGGCGAACGTCTTGAAGGCTGGGCGGCAAGCCGGGCGCGTAAAGGGGTCAGCGCCCTGATGGCGCTTAAGCCTGAAACCGCCACACGAGTAGCCGGAAACGAACGCCAGACGGTGGCCATTAACGCACTGCGTCCGGGCGATGTGATTGAAGTCGCTGCCGGAGGGCGCCTGCCTGCGGACGGTACCCTGCTCACCGCCACCGCGAGCTTCGACGAAAGCGCCCTCACCGGGGAGTCGATTCCGGTTGAACGCACGGCCGGTGAAAAAGTACCTGCGGGCGCCACCAGCGTCGACCTTCTGGTCCAGCTCACGGTACTTTCCGAACCCGGTGACAGCGCCATCGACCGTATCCTGAAGCTGATCGAAGAGGCCGAGGAGCGTCGCGCCCCCGTCGAGCGATTTATTGACCGCTTCAGCCGGATTTACACCCCCGCCATCATGCTGGTTGCCCTGCTGGTCACTATCGTTCCGCCGCTGTTCTTTGGCGCGCCGTGGGAAGGCTGGATTTATAAAGGTCTGACCCTGCTGCTGATTGGCTGTCCGTGTGCGCTGGTGATCTCCACCCCGGCGGCCATTACCTCCGGTCTGGCGGCAGCGGCACGTCGTGGCGCCCTGATAAAAGGCGGCGCGGCGCTGGAACAGTTAAGCCAGGTGCAGCAGGTGGCGTTCGATAAAACCGGCACGCTGACCGTCGGCAAGCCGCAGGTCACCGGCGTGTATCCGCAGGATATCGGTGAAGATGAACTGCTTACGCTGGCCGCCGCCGTAGAGCAGGGTTCCACTCACCCGCTGGCGCAGGCGATTGTGCGTGAAGCGCAGTCGCGCGGGCTGGCAATTCCGACGGCAACGGCACAGCGGGCGCTGGTTGGGTCCGGGATTGAGGCCGACATCGACGGTAAAAAGGTGCTGATTGTCGCGGCGGGTAAGTCTTCTAACTCAGAGGTTGAGGCGTTAGAACAGACCGGACAAACTGTCGTAACCGTCATGCAGGACGGCGTCGCCAAAGGCATGCTGGCACTGCGCGATACCCTGCGTGATGATGCGAAAGAGGCCGTCGCGGCGCTCCATCAGCTGGGCGTCCAGGGTGTGATCCTCACCGGCGATAACCCGCGTGCCGCCGCCGCGATTGCCGGAGAGCTGGGGCTGGACTTTAAGGCCGGATTACTGCCTGCGGACAAGGTCAGTGCCGTGACGGAGCTGAACAGCCATGCTCCGCTGGCGATGATCGGCGACGGAATCAACGATGCGCCAGCGATGAAAGCATCCACCATCGGGATTGCCATGGGCAGCGGTACCGACGTGGCGCTGGAAACCGCCGATGCCGCGCTCACCCATAACCGCCTGACCGGCCTGGCGCAGATGATTTCCCTGGCACGCGCCACGCGCGCCAATATTCGCCAGAACATCAGCATCGCCCTGGGGCTGAAAGGGATTTTCCTCGTCACCACCCTGCTCGGCATCACCGGGCTGTGGCTGGCGGTGCTGGCGGATACCGGCGCGACGGTGCTGGTGACGGCCAACGCGCTCCGCTTACTGCGACGCAAATAACACGCAATGCACGCCTGGCCGGGTAAAGCGTAACGGCAACCCGGCCTTCCCTTCTCAAAAATCTAAACCAGCGTTTCAGAAATTCACGCTTTTGTGAGGCGCTTCACCTCCGTTTTCCAGGCCATAGTGTAATTTTTAAACGTACAAAACTAAAACACCGTTTTAACACTTACCTCACTACCCTGGAGTTGACTTGATGAAAACGACCCTCAAGCCGTTACTGGCCGCTCTGTGTCTGTCTGCTTTTGCCTGCTCCGTTTCTGCGCAAACCATTAAAGCCGCCGATGTGCATCCTGAAGGCTACCCGAACGTGGTAGCCGTACAGCACATGGGGGAGAAACTCAAACAACAAACCGACGGCAAGCTGGAGATCAAGGTCTTTCCCGGCGGCGTGCTCGGGGATGAAAAGCAGATGATTGAACAGGCGCAGATGGGGGCGATCGACATGATCCGTGTCTCCATGGCTCCGGTGGCGGCGATCCTGCCCGATATCGAAGTCTTTACCCTGCCCTATGTGTTCCGCGATGAAGACCACATGCACAAAGTCATCGACGGCGATATCGGCAAGCAGATTGGCGACAAACTGACCGCCAACCCCAAATCGCGGCTGGTGTTTCTCGGCTGGATGGATTCCGGCACCCGTAACCTGATCACCAAAACGCCGATCGTCAAACCGGAGGATCTGAAAGGCAAAAAAATCCGCGTTCAGGGAAGCCCGGTGGCACTGGCGACACTGAAAGACATGGGGGCTAACTCGGTGGCAATGGGGGTCAGTGAGGTCTACAGCGGCATGCAGACCGGCGTAATCGACGGCGCTGAGAATAATCCGCCGACCTTCATCGCCCATAACTATATGCCGATCGCCAAAAACTATACCCTCAGCGGCCACTTCATTACCCCGGAAATGCTGCTCTACTCAAAAGTGAAATGGGACAAGCTCAGCGCAGACGAACAGCAGAAAATCCTGACCCTGGCGCGCGAAGCGCAGTTCGAACAGCGCAAGCTGTGGCAGGCCTATAACGCCGAGGCGCTGGCGAAGATGAAAGCCGGTGGCGTGCAGTTCCACGAGATCGACAAATCGGTATTTATCAAAGCCACAGAGCCGGTGCGCGCGCAGTATGGCGAAAAGCATCAGGACCTGATGAAAGCCATTGCTGACGTTCAGTAAACGGAGAACGTATGTCCGAACTCTACCTGAAGTGGATGGACCGGCTGTATCTGCTCGCCATGGGCGTAGCGGGATGCGCGCTGCTGGTGATGACGGTGGTGATCCCGATTGGCATCTTCTCGCGCTATGTGCTGAATCGCGGTGAATCCTGGCCGGAGCCGATTGCCATCATCTGCATGGTGACCTTTACGTTTATCGGCGCGGCGGTGAGCTACCGTGCCGGGTCACACATCGCGGTGAACATGCTGACCGACCGACTGCCGGACATGCTGAAAACAGCGTGTGCGCGCGTGGTGGATCTGCTGATGCTGCTGATCTCGCTGATTATGTTCTGGTACAGCTACTGGCTGTGTGTCGAGCTCTGGGAGCAGCCGGTCGCCGAGTTTCCGATCCTGACGTCAGGGGAGAGTTATCTGCCGCTGCCGATTGGTTCTGCGGTGCTGATCCTGTTTGTCATTGAACGTCTGCTGTTTGGCTCACAGGAAAACCGTCCTGTGGTGCTGATCGGCAACCACAGTTAAGGGGTGAACAATGGATGCATTCGTTTTGTTATTCACCCTCGCCATTTTGCTGGCGCTGGGTATGCCGGTGGCGTTTGCCGTCGGCTTAAGCGCTGTCGCGGGCGCGTTGTGGATCGAGTTACCGCTCGAAGCGCTGATGATCCAGATCACCAGCGGGGTTAACAAATTTACCCTGCTGGCGATCCCGTTTTTCATCCTGGCGGGGGCGATCATGGCGGAAGGCGGCATCGCCCGACGACTGGTGAATTTCGCGTATGTCTTTGTCGGTTTTATTCGCGGCGGGCTGTCGCTGGTGAATATTGTGGCCTCCACCTTTTTCGGCGCGATTTCCGGTTCATCGGTGGCGGATACGGCCTCCATCGGCAGCGTGATGATCCCGGAGATGGAGAGAAAGGGGTATCCCCGCGAGTATGCGGCGGCGGTCACCGCCAGCGGGTCGGTGCAGGCGATTTTAATCCCCCCTAGCCACAACTCGGTGATCTACTCGCTGGCCGCAGGCGGTACGGTCTCCATTGCCACGCTGTTTATCGCAGGCGTGCTGCCGGGGCTGCTGCTGGGACTGTGCCTGATGACGCTGTGTCTGTGCTTTGCCCATAAGCGCGGCTATCCAAAAGGCGAAAAGATCCCCTTTAAACAGGCGCTGAAGATTTTGCTGGACGCTCTGTGGGGGCTGATGACGGTGGTAATTATCCTCGGCGGGATCATGTCCGGGATATTCACCGCCACCGAATCCGCGGCGGTCGCCTGTCTGTGGGCATTCTTTGTCACCATGTTCATCTATCGCGACTACACGTGGAGCGAACTGCCGAAGTTGATGTGCCGGACGGTGAAAACGGTCACTATCGTAATGATCTTGATTGGCTTTGCGGCGGCGTTTGGCGCGGTGATGACCTACATGCAGTTGCCTGTGCGCATCACGGCGTTCTTCACCTCGCTCTCGGATAACAAGTACGTGATCCTGATGTACCTCAACATCATGCTGCTGCTGATTGGCACCCTGATGGATATGGCGCCGATCATTCTGATCCTGACGCCGGTGCTGTTGCCGGTGACCCAGTCGCTTGGGATCGACCCGGTCCATTTCGGGATGATCATGATGGTGAATCTGGGGATCGGGCTTATCACGCCGCCAGTGGGTTCGGTGCTGTTTGTGGCCAGTGCGGTAAGCAAGCAGAAAATCGAACATGTGGTGCGCGCGATGCTACCGTTTTACGGCATGCTGCTGCTGGTGCTGGGAATGATAACGTACATCCCGGCGATTTCGCTGTGGCTGCCGGGATTGTTAGGCATGCAGTAAGGGGTTACCCCTTGCGGATCAAATACCGGTACGGCAGCGCTTCGGTCTGCTGTGCCACCAGTTCATGCTCCATAAAGGTACAAAAACCGGGGATATCGCGGGTGGTTGCCGGATCGTCAGCGATGATCAGCAGCGTTTCGCCGGTTTGCATATTGCGCACGGTTTTGCGCACCATCATTACCGGCTCAGGGCAGCGGAGGCCCTGCGCATCAAGGGTGTGGTCTGGAGTGGAAAACAGATCGGTCATGGTGTTCTCGGTCAGATAAAAACGGCTGTAGTTTACGCCCCGTAGCCAGCAATGCAAACCAGGTTAACGGTTGCGTAAAAACTAACCATTGCATTGTCCTGCCAAAGCAGTATCATGCTGCGGTTTTTATTGGGTTCCCTCACCCCAACGTATAAAAAGGTCACAATATGACGCCGTTTTCTGAATCGCAGCGCGTAAAAGCGTTGTTCTGGCTTTCGCTTTTTCATCTGCTGGTGATCACCTCCAGTAACTATCTGGTGCAGTTGCCGATTGCCATCTTTGGTTTCCATACCACCTGGGGCGCGTTCAGCTTCCCGTTTATTTTTCTCGCCACCGATCTGACCGTGCGTATTTTTGGCGCACCGCTGGCTCGCCGCATTATTTTTGCGGTCATGCTGCCGGCGCTGTTCGTGTCGTACGTTATTTCCTCCCTGTTTTACATGGGAAGCTGGCAGGGCTTTGAGGCATTAACCCACTTCAACCTGTTTGTTGCCCGAATCGCTACTGCAAGCTTCATGGCCTATGCGCTGGGGCAGATCCTCGACGTGCACGTATTTAACCGCCTGCGTCAGAATCACCGCTGGTGGATGGCCCCCACCGCCTCGACGCTGTTCGGCAACGTCAGCGATACGCTGGCCTTCTTCTTCATTGCCTTCTGGCACAGCCCGGATGCGTTTATGGCCGAACACTGGATGGAAATTGCGCTGGTGGACTACTGCTTCAAGGTGCTTATCAGCATTGTCTTCTTCCTGCCGATGTACGGCGTGCTGCTGAATATGCTGCTGAAAAGACTGGCAGATAAATCTGAAATCACAGCATTGCAGGCTGGTTAAGGGTTCGCTTTATCAGTTGTGATAAGATGGACAAATGAGCCGTTATGGCCGTTTATCGAAAGGAAGAAGTCAATGCGCAATCTGGTTAAATATGTCGGGATTGGCCTGCTGGTTGTCGGCCTTGCAGCCTGTGATAACAGCGACACGAAAACGCCTGCTCAGGGCGCGTCTGCAGAGAGCAACGCAACCGGTCAGCCGGTGAACCTGCTGGACGGTAAACTCAGCTTCTCTCTGCCAGCGGATATGACTGACCAGAGCGGCAAGCTGGGTACCCAGGCGAACAACATGCACGTCTATTCCGATGCAACCGGGCAGAAAGCGGTGATTGTGATTGTGGGCGACGACACCAGCGAAGACCTGGCCGTGCTGTCCAAACGTCTGGAAGATCAGCAGCGCAGCCGCGACCCGCAGCTGCAGGTGGTGACGAACAAGTCCATCGAACTGAAAGGCCACACGCTGCAGCAGCTGGACAGCATTATCTCTGCAAAAGGTCAGACGGCTTACTCTTCCGTGGTGCTGGGTAAGGTTGATAACAAACTGCTGACCCTGCAGATCACCCTGCCAGCGGAAGATCAGCAGAAAGCGCAGACTGCCGCTGAAAATATCATCAACACCATCGTGATTCAGTAACACGTCAGGATGATGACGTGGCCTCCGGTGCCTGCATCGGGGGCCATTTTTTTAGCCGCCACGTGAGCATCAGGGCCATCACCACCAGACCCGCAGCCGCAAGATAGATAACCGGCACACCTGCCCAGGCCATGACCAGCCCTGCCAGCGGCCCGGTAATGCCCAACGACATATCCATAAACACCGTGTAGGTTGCCAGCGCCGCCCCCTGATTCTGCGGCGGCACGGCTTTCACCGCCACCACACCCAGCGCCGGGAAGACCAGCGAAAAACCGGCTCCGGCGAAGAACACGCCAACTTTTGCCATCCACGGCGCGGTCGCTATACCGGTCAGCAGCAGCCCGACAATCTCAACCGCAAAGCAGATCATCGCCACATTCAGCCCGCCTAGGCGGTTAATACCGTTCGGGAAGAGCAAACGGGCACCCACAAACGCACAGCTGAACAGGGTTAACGCAAAGGCCGCCCCATCCCAGCCTTTGGCGTCATAAAACAGCGTGATAAAGGTGGCGATCACCCCAAAGCCGGTAGTTGCCAGCGCCAGTGCCATACCATACGGCCAGACGCGCCCCAGCACTGCCCGGAACGGCAGCGGTTTACCTTTGCTGGCCTTCACTTTCGGGCGCGGCAGGGCAAACAGGATCGCCACCAGCGCGACCACCATAATGGTGCCCGCCAGCCCGTACAGTCCGCCATACGCATAGCACATCACCCCAAGCGGGGCGCCAAGCGCCATTGCCCCGTAGGTGACAATGCCGTTCCAGGAGATGACCCGGCCAATGTGCGGTGCCCCGACCACGCCTACGCCCCACAGCGTCGAGCCGGTTCCTGCCAGGCTTTGCCCAATACCGAGGATCACCCGGCCCAGGCACAGCAGCACCAGGCTGACCAACGGCCAGTGGCTGGTCGTTGCCGCCAGCAGGTAACTCAGGCCACTGAGAAAACAGCCGCATAATCCTGTGATCACAATGCTCTTCGGCCCGAACAGATCCGCGTAGCGACCCGCATGCGGGCGACTCAACAGCGTGGCGAAGTACTGCAGGCTAATCACCAGCCCCGCCCAGAATGCGCTAAACCCCATCACGTCATGCACATAGCCCGGCAACACCGCCAGCGGCAGGCCAATCGTCAGATAACTGGCAAAGTTAAAAATCACAACGGAGACAATGCGCAGATTAAGGCGTAATCCGCTTAATGCCGGTTCGGCGGCGGGTTCGGGCATGAGGTTTTACCTGGATTTTTGCAACAGTGTTTCACTATTACCACGACGCCAGCAGAAAATCAGCAGCGACTTTCAGATTAACGGTGCCAGACGAAGCGGAACCCGCGCACTACACTTAACGGGCAATCACATTAAGGAACACGAATGACCCCAAACCCGCCCGACAAAGCAGGACTCCACATCCTGTTAAAACTCGCCTCTCTGGTGGTGATCCTCGCCGGTATCCATGCTGCCGCCGATATTATTGTCCAGCTTCTGCTGGCGCTCTTTTTTGCCATTGTGCTTAACCCGCTGGTGACCTGGTTTTTGCGCCGGGGTATCAGCCGCCCGGTGGCCATAACCATTGTGGTTATCGTGATGCTGATTGCCCTCACCGCCCTTTTCGGCGTGCTGGCCGCCTCGCTGAGCGAGTTCTCCACGATGCTGCCGCAATACAACAAAGAGCTGACGCGCAAGATCGTGGCGCTTCAGGAGATGATGCCGTTTCTGAACCTGCATATTTCGCCGGAACGGATGTTGCGCCGGATGGATTCAGAAAAAATCATGACCTACGCCACCACGCTGATGACCGGCCTGTCCGGCGCTATGGCCAGCATTTTGCTGCTGGTCATGACGGTGGTGTTTATGCTGTTCGAAGTGCGCCACGTGCCCTATAAGCTGCGCTTTGCGCTGAATAATCCGCAAATTCACATCGCCGGTTTACACCGCGCGTTAAAGGGCGTCTCCAAATATCTGGCCTTAAAAACCCTGTTGAGCGTCTGGACCGGCGTGATTGTCTGGCTGGGGCTGATGCTGATGGGCGTGCAGTTCGCGCTGATGTGGGGCGTGCTGGCGTTTTTGCTGAACTACGTGCCCAACATTGGCGCGGTACTCTCCGCCGTGCCGCCCATGATTCAGGCGTTTCTGTTTAATGGCTTTTATGAGTGCATGCTGGTGGGGGCGCTGTTCCTCGTGGTGCATATGGTGCTGGGGAATATTCTTGAACCACGGATGATGGGCCACCGGCTGGGCATGTCGACGCTGGTGGTGTTCTTATCCTTACTGATTTGGGGATGGCTGCTGGGCCCGGTTGGGATGCTGCTGTCGGTACCGCTCACCAGCGTCTGTAAAATCTGGATGGAGACCACCAAAGGCGGCAGCAAACTGGCGATACTGCTGGGGCCGGGCCGACCCAAGAGTCGGCTTCCCGGTTAATCGTCTGGGGTGAGACGGAACACGACTCTACGGGAAATTTTTAGGAGAAACGTTATTCGCAAGCCTGCGACAACACTGTACGATGTACGCTGTAACATCGCGCTTGCGAAGTAAAAATCACAGAAACAGGTTTATCGCGGACGCGCGTAGATGAAATTTACCCTCACCATTATCGACTGGCAGGCCAGAGCGCCAGGACTCAGCGATGCCGACGCATGGCAGGCATGGTCGCGCCAGTCTGACGCCATCGATCCCGCCACGCCGCTTGCAAAACTGACCGATCTGCCGATGATGACCGCCCGCCGCCTTAATTCGGGCAGTAAGCTGGCGGTGGATATTGGTCTTGCGATGCTGCGCAAACATCGTATCGATGCCGTGGTCTACAGCAGCCGCCATGGCGAGCTGGAACGCAACTACCGTATTCTGCAAGCGCTGGCGACGGAGCAACCCGTCTCCCCCACCGATTTTGCAATGTCTGTTCATAACGCCGCGGTCGGCAATCTTACGATCACCGCAGGTCAGCCGATTGTCTCATCCTCGGTCTCCGCCGGGATGGACACCTTCCAGCAAAGTTTGTGCGAAGTGTTGAGTCTGCTTCACGCGGGCTACTCCCGCGTTTTGCTGGTGGATTTTGACGGCGTCCTGCCCGCGTTTTATCACGCCGGGCTCCCGCCTCAGATGCCCGTCTGGCCTTACGCCCTTGCGCTGGTGATTGAAGCCGGGGACGCACTCTGCTGTGAAACCCATCGCGAAAGCACAGGGGAAGAGCCCGCGCTGCCGCAAAGCCTTCAGTTCCTGCGACATTACCTGAGCGACGCGCGGCAATTTGCCCTGGCAGGCGAGCGTTTGCAGTGGCAGTGGACGCGCCAATGAGCCAGATCCTCTCCCGCCTCGATCGGTTATGGCGCATGCTGATGACCGGGTTTTGCTTCGCCCTGTTTGGCCTTGGCGGGCTGCTGCTGTCGCTGGTCTGGTTTAACCTGCTGCTGATTTTTCAGCGCGATCGCACGGCACGCCGCCGACTGGCGCGACGCAGCATCTCCGCCAGTTTTCGGCTATTCCTGGCGGTCGTTCGCGGAACCGGCGTGCTGGATTACCGCTTTAACAATCTGGACGTTCTGCGCGCCGAGCGCGGCTGCCTGGTGATAGCCAACCATCCTTCGCTGCTGGACTATGTGATCCTCGCCTCGGTGATGAACGAAACCGACTGTCTGGTGAAAAGCGCGCTGCTGCGTAACCCCTTTGTCAGCGGCGTGATCCGTGCTGCCGATTACCTGATCAACAGCGAAGCAGAAACGCTGCTTCGTGCCAGCCAGCAGCGTCTGGCGCAGGGCGACACCCTGCTGATTTTCCCGGAAGGCACCCGCACCCGCGTGGGCGAAGCCATTACCCTGCAGCGGGGAGCGGCGAATATTGCCGTTCGTTGCAACAGCTCTCTGCGCGTGGTGGTGATCCACTGTAGCGAACGCATGCTGGATAAACAGAGTCGCTGGTACAATGTGCCGCCCAAAAAACCCATTTTTACCGTGGATGTTCGCGAACGCATCAACATTCATGATTTTTACGATGCGAGCCAGCACGAACCTGCGCTGGCGGCAAGGCAGTTAAACCGGCATATGCAGCAGCAATTAACATCCGGTCTTCAATCTTTGTCAGGAATGAAAGATGCAAGCGCTCTATCTTGAAATTAAGAATCTCATTATCTCTACGCTGAATCTGGAAGAACTTACCCCAGAGGATATCGACACCGACGCTCCGCTGTTTGGTGACGGACTGGGTCTGGACTCTATTGATGCCCTGGAGCTGGGGCTGGCTGTGAAAAATCAGTACGGCGTAGTGCTTTCTGCCGAGAGCGACGAGATGCGTCAGCACTTCTATTCCGTTGCCACGCTCGCCGCTTTTATTCATCAACAACGCGCCTGAGAATGACCCGCTATGACAGAACAAGAAACCCTTTATCAGGAAGTCTCTGCGCTTCTTATTAAACTTTTTGAACTCGACCCTGAGCTCATTACGCCGCAGGCCCGGCTTTACGAAGACCTGGATCTCGACAGCATTGATGCCGTAGATATGGTGGTTAACCTGCAGAAGAAGACGGGGCATAAAATTAAGCCTGAAACCTTCAAAGCGGTGCGTACCGTTCAGGACATCGTCGACGTTGTGGAACAACTCCAGCGCGACGCCTGACGTGCCTGCCATTCCGCTCATCCCGATACTGACAGGCCTGATGCTGCTGGCCTGGCCGTTTTTGATTGGCTATGGCCTTGCAAGTCACCATTTGCAATGGATATTGCCCCTGATGGCGCTGGTGTTGCTGCTGCGTGTCTGGCAGACGCGCCAGCAGCGCGGCCCCTTGCGCTACGTTTTCCTGAGCGTGACGCTGGCCGGAGCAGTGCTGTGCGTGGCGAGCCTTTTCCACGCTCACCTGTGGGTGCTGTTTTATCCGGTGGTCGTTAATCTGGTGATGCTGGTGGTCTTTGGGGGCTCGCTGTGGACATCCATGCCGATGGTGGAACGGCTGGCGCGGATACGGGAGCCCCAGCTGTCTCCTGCCGGGGTTCGTTACACGCGTAAAGTGACGAAAGTCTGGTGCGGCTTTTTTATCGGCAATGGCGCAGTCGCGCTGTTTACCGTGCTGTACGCCGACCTGCGCCTGTGGACGCTGTGGAACGGGATGCTTTCCTACATCCTGATGGGAACGTTAATGGCGGGTGAATGGCTGGTGCGACAACGGGTAATCAAAAACGATGGATAAACCGCTTCCTCTGAGCCAGTGGCTAAATGCCCCGCGTCCTGATGAGACGCCTGTCGCCTGGCTTGACAATCGTATCTGGACGCTGGGCGATCTGCGCCACGATGTAACGCAGCTGGTCGACGCGCTGCGTCAGGAAGAGGGCGAGCGCTGGGCGCTCTGTTTTGAAAACGGTTATCTTTTTATCGTCGCCCTGCTGGCGGCGCTTCATGCGGGTAAAACCCCCGTGCTCCCCGGGCACAGCCGGGGGGCGCAGCTTAACGAACAGCGGGCCATGTTCAGCGGCGTTCTGAGCGACACCACGCTCGCGTTTTCAGGGCGACTGCGGTTGGTCACCGCCACTGCGCCGACAAACACCCCCTTTTCCCCCTTGCCTGCCATTGACGAGACGCGCGTTATCGAGCTCTTTACCTCTGGCTCCACCGGCACGCCGCAGCGGGTGATTAAGCCGGTGATCGGCCTGGATCGGGAAGCCCGTCTGCTCGCCGATCGGTTTGGCGAACGGCTGACAGGCTGTCACGTCGTGGCCTCCGTGGTGTTGCATCATCTGTATGGCCTGACGTTCCGTGTTGTCTTACCCATGGCGCTTGGCCTGCCGCTGCATGCCTCCCTGCTGCAGTACGCAGAACAGCTGTCAGCGCTGCCGCAGGACAAACGGTACCTCTTTATCAGCAGCCCGGCATTCCTCAAGCGGCTCGACACCTCGCTTGTGCCGCCTCCGGTTGCCCTGCTGATCTCAGCCGGGGGCGAACTGCCCTGGCGCGACATCATCCCTTGTCATGACTGGCTGAACGTCTGGCCTGATGAAATTTACGGCAGCACCGAAACGGGCGTTATGGCCTGGCGTCACCGTCTGGATGAGACAACGCTCTGGCAGCCGTTTCCCGGCGTAACGTTCCACGGCGATCGGGTGATGTCGCCACTGATCCGCGAGGCTGAAGGAGTCGTGCTGGATGATATCCTGCATTTCGCGGCTGACGGGCAGTTCAACATCGTCGGACGCCGTGGCCGGGTAGTCAAAATTGAAGATAAACGCATTTCGCTCGATGAGATTGAGCAGCGGTTACTGGCGCTGGACGGCATCTGCGACGCCGCCGCGCTGGCGGTCACTCGCCGTGGGCGTCAGGCCATTGGCGTGCTGCTGGTGCTCAGTGACGCGGCGCGCTTGCACAGAGACAACGGGGGTAAAAATGCCCAGGAATCCACGTGGCGTCGCGCCCTTCGCCCCTGCCTTGAACCGGTTGCCGTGCCCCGCTACTGGCGCATTGTCGATGAAATCCCGGTCAACAGTATGAACAAGCGTGTGACTGCACAGCTACAGGAGTTATTTCATGAAGATTCATGAAATCGATCGCCACCAGACTCATCCGGAGCATCTGGAGATAACGCTTTATCTTGATCCTGACCTGCTCTGGTTTAAGGGACATTTTGCTGTCCAGCCCCTGCTCCCTGGCGTTGCACAACTCGACTGGGTGATGCATTACGCTACCACCCTGATGGCACCAGGCTACCGTTTTCACAGCATTCAGAATGTGAAGTTTGCGGCCCCGCTGTTGCCGGACAACACGGTGACGCTGATCCTTGACTGGCACCTTGCCCGTCAGATGCTCAGCTTCAGCTACCAGCGCCATGCGGGCAGTGAACGCCATACCGCCAGCAGCGGGAAGATTCGCCTATGTCAGTAACGTTCCGCCCCTGCGTGTTGATCCCCTGCTACAACCACGGTGCGATGATGGCCGCGGTGCTCGCACGTCTGGCACCGTTTGACCTCCCGTGCCTGGTGGTTGACGATGGTAGCGAAGAGAGCACGCGCCACACCCTGGCACACTTAGCGGAGCAGCATCCGCAGGTTACGCTGCTGCGTCTGGCGAAAAACAGCGGCAAAGGCGCGGCGGTAATGGCGGGGCTGAAAGCCTGCGCAGAGCGCGGCTTCACTCATGCAATCCAGGTGGATGCCGACGGCCAGCACGCCATTGAAGATCTCCCCCGCTTTCTGGCGCTGGCGCAACGTCACCCCGAGGCGCTGATTTCCGGTCAGCCCGTTTACGATGACTCCATACCCCGTTCGCGCCTTTACGGACGCTGGATAACGCACGTCTGGGTCTGGATTGAAACGTTGTCCCTGCAGCTTAAAGACAGCATGTGCGGCTTTCGGGTCTATCCGATCACGCCGGTGATGCAGCTTGCCGCACGTACCCCGCTCGGCAAGCGCATGGACTTTGATACTGAAGTGATGGTCCGCCTCTACTGGCAGGGCACGCCCAGCTATTTTCTGCCCACCCGCGTCACCTACCCGGCAGACGGTGTATCCCACTTCGATGCGCTAAAAGACAACGTACGCATCTCGCTGATGCATACCCGTCTGTTCCTGGGGATGCTGCCGCGCATCCCTTCCCTGCTGATGCGCCGTCGCCCGCAGCACTGGGCGCAACAGCAGGAGGTCAAAGGGCTATGGGGAATGCGCCTGATGTTACGCGTCTGGCAACTGCTTGGGCGCAAGGCCTTCACCCTCCTGCTGTGGCCGGTCACCGCCGTTTACTGGCTTACCGCCCGTTCGGCGCGTCAGGCGTCGCGGCAATGGCTGAGGCGGGTTAAAGAGGTCATGGCACAGCGACAGATCCCACCGCCCCCCCGGCTGAACAGCTTTTTTCACTTCCTGCGTTTTGGTCATGCCATGCTGAACAAGGTGGCCAGCTGGCGCGGCGAGATGAAGCTGCATCGCGATCTGGTGTTTGCACCGGGTGCCCGCGAGGCGCTGGGGCTGGACGATCCACAGGGTAAACTGCTGCTGGCCTCGCATCTTGGCGACGTGGAAGCCTGCCGGGCGCTGGCACAGCGTGAAGGGGGGAAAACCATCAACGCCCTGGTCTTTAGCGATAACGCCCAACGCTTTAAGCAGATTATGGAAGAGATGGCTCCGCAGGCGGGCATTCACCTGATGCCCGTCACTGACATCGGCCCGGAGACCGCTATCCTGATCAAAGAAAAGCTGGATCGCGGCGAATGGGTGGCCATCGTGGGCGATCGTATCGCCGTCACGCCGCAGCGCGGCGGCAGCTGGCGCGTGATCTGGAGCGCGTTTATGGGTCAGCACGCGCCGTTCCCGCAGGGGCCGTTTATCCTGGCCTCCATTCTGCGCTGTCCGGTGGTGCTGATTTTTGCCCTCAGCCAGCAGGGGACGCTGACCCTGCACTGCGAACCGTTCGCCGACCCGCTGCTGCTGCCGCGCGGTGAACGTCAGCAGGCGCTGCAACATACCGTCGATCGCTACGCGCAGCGGCTGGAACATTACGCCCTGCTGTCACCGCTCGACTGGTTTAATTTTTTCGATTTCTGGCAGTTGCCCGAAATCAGCGAGAAGGAGTAAAGGGTGCTGACCGATCCCCGCTTTACGACGGAAGTTGAAATCACCGTCCCGTTCCACGACGTCGACATGATGGGCGTGGTCTGGCACGGCAACTATTTCCGCTACTTTGAAATAGCCCGCGAAGCGCTGCTCAATCAGTTCGACTACGGCTATCGCCAGATGAAAGCCTCCGGCTATGTCTGGCCGGTGGTCGATACGCGGGTGAAATACCGCGATGCGGTGACCTTTGAACAACGCATCCGGGTCCGGGCGCAGATTGAAGAGTATGAAAACCGTCTGCGCATTGCCTATCAAATCTTCGACGCGCAGACCGGTAAACGCACCACCACCGGTTACACCATCCAGGTGGCGGTCGACGCAGCCACCCGCGAAATGTGCTTTGTCAGCCCGGGGATCTTGTTTGAACGTATGGGAGTCACGCCATGAAATGGTTGCCTTTGCTGGCACTGTTGTTTAGCCCGCTGGTCAGCGCCGTGACGCTGGATGAACTGCAGCAGCGGTTTACGCAACAGCCCGTGGTGCGCGCCCACTTCGAGCAGGTTCGTACGATTAAAGATATGCCGCAGCCGCTGCGTTCGCAGGGCGAGATGGTGATCGCCCGTGACAGCGGCCTGCTGTGGGATCAAAAAGCCCCGTTCCCCATGACGCTGCTGCTGGATGACAAACGGATGGTGCAGACCATCAACGGCCAGCCGCCGCAGACCATTACCGCCGACAATAATCCGCAGATGTTCCAGTTCAACCACCTGCTGCGGGCGTTGTTCCAGGCCGACCGCAAGGTGCTGGAAGAGAATTTCCGCATCGATTTTCAAGACCTGGGAGAGGGCCGCTGGTCGCTGGTGCTCACGCCCACCACGACGCCGCTGAACACCATTTTCACCACCCTCGATTTGGGCGGTGCGACCTTTCTGGAGTCTATTCGTCTTAACGACAAACAGGGCGACCGTACGGATATCACCCTCTCCAGTCACCGACTGACACCCGCCAGCCTGACCGATGACGAACGCCAACGCTTTGCCGCACCGTAAATCGCTGCGCCCGGCGCTGCTTTGGGCCGCGGGATGCCTGATTATGCTGGGCCTGCTGGTGTCGCTGCTGCCCGGCGCGCGCCTGAACAGCAGCGTGCTGGCCATGTTACCGACACAGACGCTGGGGGCGATCTCACCGGCGCTCAACGACGGCTTTATGCAGCGGCTCGACCGTCAGCTGGTCTGGCTGGTCAGCCCCGGCAAAAAACCCGATCCGCGCGTGGCGCAGCAGTGGCTGACGCTGCTGCAACGCAGCGGAGCGCTGAGCGAGGTCAAAGGGCCCATTGACCCCGCCGGGCAACAAGCCTGGGGCGAGTTTTTCTGGCAGCACCGCAACGGGATGATTGACCCCGCCACCCGCGCCCGCCTGCAAAACGGCGGTGAAGCGCAGGCGCAGTGGGTTTTATCTCAGCTTTACTCGGCCTTTTCCGGCGTGAGCGGCAAGGAGCTGCAAAACGATCCGCTAATGCTGATGCGCGGCGCGCAGCTCGCGCTGGCGCAAAACGGCCAGAAGCTGCGGCTGATGGACGGCTGGCTGGTGACGCAGGATGACGCCGGAAACTACTGGTATCTGCTGCACGGCGAGCTGGCCGGTTCCTCTTTTGATATGCAGCAAACCCACCGGCTGGTGACCACCCTGAACGCGCTGCAGGCGACGCTGAAAACGCATTACCCACAGGCGCAACTGCTGTCTCGCGGCACGGTGTTTTACAGCGATTACGCCAGCCAGCAGGCCAAACGGGATATCTCCACGCTGGGTGTCGCCACACTTCTGGGCGTACTCCTGCTGATTGTGGCGACATTCCGCTCCCTGCGTCCGCTGCTGCTGTGCGCGATCTCCATTGCCATCGGCGCGCTGGCGGGCACGGTCGCCACCCTGCTGTTCTTTGGCGAGCTGCATCTGATGACGCTGGTGATGAGCATGAGCATCATCGGTATTTCGGCCGATTACACCCTCTACTACCTGACCGAACGGCTGGTGCACGGTGGCGAAAACTCGCCGTGGCAAAGTCTGGATAAAGTGCGTAATGCCCTGCTGCTGGCGCTTCTGACGACCGTCGTGGCGTACCTGATTATGATGCTGGCCCCCTTCCCCGGGATCCGCCAGATGGCGCTGTTTGCCGCCGTGGGGCTGAGCGCCTCGTGCCTGACGGTGATATTCTGGCACCCCTGGCTGTGCCGTGGATTGCCGGTACGCCCGGTTCCGGCCAGCAGAGCGATGTCGCGCTGGCTGACCGCCTGGCGACGTAATAAAACACTCGCGGTTGGCCTGCCCGTCACGCTGGCACTCCTTTCCGCCGCAGGTATTGCCACCCTGAAGGTGGACGACGATATCGCCCAGCTGCAGGCGCTGCCGAAAACGATTCTGGCGCAGGAGAAGACCATTACCGCCCTGACCGGCCAGCGCGTCGATCAGAAATGGTTTGTGGTTTACGGCACGTCAGCCCAGCAGACGCTGGAGCGGCTGGAGGCCTTTACCCCTGCGCTGGCGCAGGCGCAAAAAGCGGGTGAACTGGCAAGCTGGCGAACCCTGCCGCTGAACTCCATGAAGCGTCAAAAAAGCGATCTGGCGCTACTGCACCACGCTGCGCCTGTGGTAATGAACGTGCTGCACAGCGCCGGACTGAACACCGTCTCACCGGATCTGACGCCAATGCCTGTCAGCGTGGACGCCTGGCTTGCCAGCCCGGCCAGCGAAGGCTGGCGTCTGCTCTGGCTGACCCTGCCGGGTGGCGAAAGCGGCGTGCTCGTCCCGGTGGACGGCGTCAAAAACAGTACGGCGCTAAGTGAACGGGCGGCACAGCATGAAGGGGTCGTCTGGATCGATCGTAAGGCCAGTTTTGACAGCCTGTTTGCCCTCTACCGCACCCTGCTGACGGGGCTACTGTGCGTAGCGCTGGCGGCGATTGCCTGCGGCGCCATAATCCGACTTGGCTGGCGTCAGGGGCTTATCAGCCTGGTGCCGTCGGTACTGTCGC
Organism: Enterobacter sp. 50793107; assembly: GCF_001463365.1. Classification (NCBI taxonomy): domain Bacteria; kingdom Pseudomonadati; phylum Pseudomonadota; class Gammaproteobacteria; order Enterobacterales; family Enterobacteriaceae; genus Enterobacter; species Enterobacter sp. 50793107. The sequence continues at coordinate 142,299 of NZ_LNII01000166.1, forward strand.
TCAGTTGTGGGCTGGCGGCGCTGGCCGTCGCCGGGCATTCCGTCAATCTGTTTTCACTGCTGGCGCTGGTGCTGGTGCTCGGCATTGGCATCAACTACACGCTGTTTTTCAGCAACCCACGCGGCACGCCGCTGACGTCGATGCTGGCTATCACCCTGGCGATGATGACCACGCTGCTGACGCTGGGCATGCTGGTGTTCAGCGCGACGCAGGCCATCAGCAGCTTTGGAATTGTGCTGGTAAGCGGTATTTTCACCGCCTTCCTGCTGGCCCCGCTGGCGATGCCGGCCAGGAACGAGAGAAAACCATGATGAACGCTTTTTACCGCGCCGCCGCGCTGGCTGCGACGCTGCTGCTGGCAGGCTGCAGCCATTCGACCGATACTGAAGAAACTCGCCCGCTGGCCTGGCTTCAGCCGGGCACGCAGGTGACGCTGCCACCGCCGGGCATTACGCCAGCCATCCGTTCTCAGCAGCTGCTGACCGGCCGGTTTAACGGTCAGACTCAGTCGCTGCTGGTTCTGCTGAACGCTGACGGGCAAAAAGTGACGCTTGCCGGGCTCTCGTCGGTGGGGATCCGCCTGTTTCTCGCGACCTATGACAACACCGGGATCCATACCGAGCAGTCGGTCGTTATGCCCCAGCTACCGCCCGCCAGCCAGGTGCTGGCAGATGTGATGCTCAGCCACTGGCCGCTCAGCGCCTGGCAGCCGCAGTTGCCGAAGGGATGGACGCTAAAGGATACTGGCACCCGACGCGAATTGCGTAACCCTGACGGCAAGCTGGTCACCGAGATTGTCTACCTGCAACGCAACGGTAAGCGCGAGCCGATCAGCATTGCGCAGCACGTCTTTAAATACCACATCACCATTCAATATCTGGGTGACTGAGATGATTTACATTTCCGCTGTTGGCATGGTCAACGCGCTGGGCAACTCGGCCGATGAGATCGCGGCCAACCTGAACGCCGGGGTTGCGCCGGGTATGCGTCATCGCGCCGGATGGCTGCAAGGATTACCTGATGCCATGCTGGGTGGCGTTGAGGGTGAACTGCCGCCGATACCGGATAGCCTGGCAGCACACCGCAGCCGTAATAATCAGCTGTTGCTGGCGGCGCTGGCACAGATTCAGCCTGCCGTTGAGGCAGCCATCGCCCGCGTGGGCCGCGACCGCGTGGCGGTGGTGATGGGCACCAGCACCTCAGGGCTGGATGAAGGCGATGAGTACGTGCGCCTCTCCCTGAACGGCGAACGCAGCCCACAATGGCAGTACCCGCAGCAGGAGCTGGGCGATCCCTCCCGCTTCCTCGCCAGCTGGCTGCAGCTGGATGGCCCGGCGTATACCATTTCGACTGCCTGCTCCTCCAGCGCCCGGGCGATCATCAGCGGACAGCGTCTGATTGAGGCCGGACTGGTTGACGTCGCCCTTGTAGGCGGGGCAGACAGCTTAAGCCGTATGCCGGTCAATGGTTTTAACAGCCTTGAATCGCTCTCGCCCACGCAGTGCGAACCGTTTGGCCGAGACCGCCGGGGGATCACCATCGGTGAAGCGGCGGCCCTCATGGTGCTGACCCGCGAACCGGATCAGGTTGCGCTGCTGGGGGCGGGTGAATCGAGCGATGCGTACCATATCTCTGCCCCACATCCCGAGGGAGAAGGCGCCATTCGCGCCATTACCCAGGCGCTGAAGGAGGCAGGCATGACGGCAGATGACGTGGGCTATATTAATTTGCACGGCACCGCCACTCCCCTCAACGATCGGATTGAGGCGCACGTGATTAACGCCCTCTTTGGCGACCGGGTACCGTGCAGCTCCACCAAACACCTCACCGGCCATACGCTTGGCGCGGCCGGGATCACTGAAGCCGCATTAAGCTGGCTGATCCTGACCCGTGACCTGCCGCTGCCGCCGCAGGATTTTTCCCGCTACGCGCCGGACGACACGCTGCCGCCCTGCGGCCTGCTGCATCAGCATGCGCCGCTGACAAAACCGGTGATTTTATCGAACTCATTCGCCTTTGGCGGTAACAACGCCAGCCTTCTGCTGGGGAGAGTGTCATGAGTTATTTATCCCCCGCCGACTACCTGCCCCACGACGCACCGATGATGCTGCTGGAGCGCGTTGAGCGTGTCACCGACAGCAGCGCGGTGTGCAGCGTCACGGTCGACGGGCACGGTGTGCTTGCGCCGTTCCTGAACGTTGACGGCGATCTGCCGGGCTGGTTTGCGCTGGAACTGATGGCCCAGACCGTGGGCGTCTGGTCTGAATGGCACCGTCTGCAAAAAGGCCTGCCCCACAGCCCGCTGGGCATGGTGCTGGGCGCGCGCGAGCTGGTGTGCAGCACGGGCCGCTTTGCTGCAGGCACTACATTAACCATTACCATTGAGCGCCTTATGCAGGACGAACGCTTTGGCAGCTTTGAATGCACAATCCAGACGGATAACGCCCCCCTTGCCACGGGCCGCGTGAATACGTTCCAGCCCAGCGAGGACGAATTAACCTCACTTTTCTCTCAGGGAGCTTCATCATGACACGTTCCGTACTGGTCACCGGCGCCAGCAAAGGCATTGGCCGCGCCATCGCCTGTCAGCTTGCCGCTGACGGTTTCACCGTAGGCGTGCATTACCATCGCGATGCTGATGGCGCGCATGAGACGCTGGAGGCCATTGTTCAGGCTGGCGGAACGGGTCGTTTACTGACCTTTGACGTGGGCAACCGCGAGCAGTGCCGCGAGGTTCTGGAACAGGAAATCAGCACCTTTGGCGCATGGTATGGCGTGGTCAGCAATGCTGGGATAACCCGCGATGGCGCGTTTCCGGCGCTCAGCGACGAGGACTGGGACAGCGTCATCCACACCAACCTCGACAGTTTTTATAACGTTATTCATCCCTGCATCATGCCGATGATCGCAACCCGCAAGGGTGGACGGATTATCACCCTGTCGTCCGTGTCAGGCGTGATGGGCAACCGCGGACAGGTGAACTACAGTGCCGCCAAGGCCGGTATTATCGGCGCCACCAAAGCGCTGGCCATTGAACTGGCAAAACGCAAAATTACCGTCAACTGCATCGCACCCGGGCTGATTGATACCGGCATGATCGAGATGGAAGAGGCCGCGCTGAAAGAGGCCATGTCCATGATCCCGATGCAGCGCATGGGTCAGGCGGACGAGGTGGCCGGTCTGGCGAGTTATCTGATGTCAGACCGGGCAGGCTATGTGACACGCCAGGTGATCTCGATCAACGGGGGGATGTTATGACGCGTCGGGTGGTGATTACGGGAATGGGAGGCGTGACCGCCTTTGGCGAGGACTGGCCGACCATTTCACAGCGGCTGCTCGGCTACGAAAACGCCGTGCGCACCATGACGGAGTGGCAAGAGTATGCCGGTCTGCAAACGCTGCTGGCCGCCCCCATCGAGGATTTCACCCTTCCGGCACACTATACCCGCAAGCGCATTCGTGCCATGGGCCGCGTGTCGCTGCTCTCCACCCGCGCCACCGAACTGGCGCTTGAGCAGGCGGGCCTGATCGATGACCCGGTACTGACGCAGGGGCAAACCGGCATCGCCTATGGGTCGTCCACGGGCAGCACGGGCCCGGTAAGCGACTTTGCCTCCATGCTGATGGAAAAACACACCAATAACATCACCGGCACCACCTATGTGCAGATGATGCCGCACACCACCGCGGTCAATACCGGCCTGTTCTTTGGTCTGCGGGGGCGCGTCATTCCCACGTCGAGTGCCTGTACCTCCGGCAGTCAGGCGATTGGTTACGCCTGGGAAGCCATTCGCCATGGTTATCAGACCGTTATGGTCGCCGGGGGCGCCGAGGAGCTTTGTCCTTCGGAGGCGGCGGTATTTGATACGCTGTTCGCCACCAGCCAGCGCAACGACGCGCCGAAAACCACGCCGTCGCCCTTCGATACCGCGCGCGATGGTCTGGTCATCGGCGAAGGGGCAGGCACACTGATTCTGGAAGAGCTGGAACATGCCAAAGCGCGCGGGGCGACCATCTACGGCGAAATCGTGGGCTTTGCCACCAACTGCGATGCGGCGCATATCACCCAGCCGCAGCGTGAAACCATGCAGATTTGCATGGAGCAATCGCTGGCAATGGCCGGTTTAGGCGCCACGGACATCGGGTATATTTCCGCCCACGGCACCGCCACCGATCGGGGTGATATCGCCGAAAGCCAGGCCACTGCGGCCATCTTTGGCGACAGGGTCCCCCTCTCCTCGCTGAAGAGCTATTTTGGCCATACGTTAGGTGCCTGCGGTGCGCTGGAAGCATGGATGAGCGTGCAGATGATGCGTGAAGGCTGGTTTGCCCCGACGCTCAATTTAAGACAACCGGATGAGCAATGTGGTGCTTTAGATTATATTATGGGGGAAGCCCGTCAGATTGACTGCGAGTATCTGCAAAGCAATAACTTCGCGTTTGGCGGCATCAATACCTCAATCATTATCAAACGCTGGGCGTAACTATGTACCAGTTTATACTGGGAAAAATCTCCACTCTTTGCGCGGACCCGCTGGCGTCAACGCTCGCAGATATGGCACCTCAGGGTGCGCGAAACCGTTCCTGGCTGGCAGGCAGGACGCTGCTCGCCCGGACATTGTCCCCGTCTCCGCTGCCCGACATTGTGTACGGTGAACAGGGGAAACCCGCCTTTGCGAAAGATCATCGGCTCTGGTTTAACCTGAGCCACAGCGGGGACGACATTGCCCTGCTGGTGAGCGATGAAGGTGAAGTAGGCTGCGATATCGAAGTGATACGCCCGCGTGAAAACTGGCAGGCACTGGCGAACGCGGTTTTCAGCGTGGCGGAACATGCAGAGCTGGAACGCGAAGCGCAGGAGGCGAAGCTCCCCGCTTTCTGGGGGATCTGGACGCGTAAAGAGGCGATTGTGAAGCAACGAGGCGGCAGCGCCTGGCAGATTGTCAGCATCGACAGTACCTCTGAGGCCCACTCGGTCAGCCAGCTTCAGTTTGGCTCGCTGAGTCTCGCCGTCTGCACGCCCACTCCGTTCACCCTTACCCCCGGGGCGATTTTTCACCACGAGATGTCCGGGGCAGGAATATCACCAGCACGCCCAGCATAATCAACCCGACACCCGCCAGCCCCTGCCACGAGAACGACTCGCCCCAGCCGGGCAGCAGGATCGCCGCGCCCCACACCAGAATATAACTGAGGCTCAGCAAGGCGTACGCTTTGCTGAGCGCCATGCGATGCAGCGCCAGATACCAGCAGCCCATAGAGGCCACATAGCCCATCAGCCCCAGCAGCAGCGCGCCGGTACCGGACGAAAAATGCCAGAGAGCCCTGAAAAATGCCAGCGCCTCGCCGACGGGCGGAAGCGCCTGCATGGCGCTGCGCAGCAGCAACTGCGCGGCACTGACTAACGCCACGCTGCATAACGCCCAGCACGCCCCTTTCACAGGCTTCCTCCCAGCAGAACAATCCCGATCATAATCAACCCTACGCCCAGCCAGTGATGTCGGGCCACCTTCTCATGCCAGAGCCCCTTCGCTGCCAGCGTCACCCAGACAAAATTAAGGCTCAGCATGGGATAGGCGACCCCGACGGGAAGACGCTGCAATACCACCAGCCAGACCAGCATGCCGCAGCCCAGCGCCAGCAAGGCGAGCCCCAGCCAGAGCACAATATGCGCGCCACGCCGCCCGGTTTTCGCCGGACGGGTCGCTTGTTTCTGACAGAGCTGTCCCGCGCAGGTCAGCAGGCTTGCCAGCACCAGCCAAAGCCAGGTCATCATTGCGGCAGATACTGCAGGTAAGCCAGCCGCCCCTGGATATACAGGTAGTCCGGCTTTGGCAGGTTATCCCGGTTCAGATCGTCGTTCTTCGACAGCAGGATCACCAGCGACACGCTTCCCTGCTGGCGATGCCTCGCCAGCCACTGCGCAAAGTCATCTTTAGTGATAAAGCGGTCTTTCACGTCCGGATAATCCAGCCCGTAACGCAGCTCACCGCTCTGACCAAACATGATGATGTCATTACGTTTAAGCTCCCACGCCAGCCCTGCCGCCACGCCGACGTTATCGGCCAGCACGAACCGGCTCTGCTGGAGCGGGTCGCGCACTGTATCCACCAGCGACTGTGGCTGTTTGGAGTCCACCACCAGGTTGGGAATAGCAAAACCAATCAGCAACGCCAGCCCGGCAGGGCACAGCGCCGCCAGCCACCAGCGCTGCTGGCTCCGTCTGAAGCTAAACCAGCCCACCACGGCCCAGACGAGGAAGGCCACCACCGCGCAGAAGACTTTAAACAGCTCGACCGATGTCCAGACCGGGTGCTTAGCCAGCCCCCACGGCGACACGACTAACGCCGCGATGACACCGAGGGTACCGAACGCCAGGTTGATCCCGGCATTGATGCGTAACACGCTGGCCCCCTTTTCCGCAGCGAGGCAGGCATAGCGCGCCATCAGGATCGCCAGCGGGGCAAAACACGGCAGGATGTAGGTAGGCAGCTTGCCTTTGGCAATGCTGAAGAATAAAAGCGGCATCACCACCCAACCAAGCAGATAAAGCCCGCCGCCTGCCGGATGTTTTTCACGCCAGCCCAGACGCAGCGCACCGGGCAACAGCGCCAGCCACGGCAAACTGCCCGCGACCAGGAATGGCAGGTAATACCAGAACGGGGCTTTGTGCTGGGCGTCGCTCTGGGCAAAACGCTGAATGTGTTCAACCCAGAAGAAGTAGCGCCAGAAATCGGGTTCACGCTGGGCAATCGCCAGCCCCCAGGGCAGGACAATAAGCACGCAGCTCAGGATCGCAAGCCCGCCAAAAATCAGCACCTCTTTCCAGCGCTTTTGGACAATCACCCACGGCAGGACGCCAAGGACCGGCACCGCCAGAGCGAGAAAGCCTTTGGTCATCACCCCCATGCCGCAGGCCAGCCCCAGCACGATGTAGCCCCCCGCTTTGCCAGCCAGGGTCTGCGCCTGCGAGGCCAGCCAGAAACTGCACATCGCCGCCGCCAGCCACAGGGAGATGATGGGGTCGAGCACGGCATAGGTGCCAATGCCATAGACCAGAAACAGCGTCAGGAAGATAAGGCCGGAGAACAGGGCAACGCGTTTATCGCGCCAGAGTTGCCAGGCCATCCAGATAACCAGTAGCGCCGTCAGGCCGGTGGAAAAGATGGCCCCGGCGCGCACGGCAAAGTTTGTATGGCCAAACAGCAGTTGCCCGAGGCTGTTGACCCAGTAGCCCGCAATCGGCTTTTCAAAGTAACGCAGCCCCAGAAAATGCGGCACAATCCAGTTGCCGGAGGCGAGCATTTCACGGCTGATTTCCGCATAGCGCGTTTCATCAGGCTGCCATAACAGACGGATATCAACCGGAATGAGATAGTAAACAATAAACAGGGCGAAAAGCCCTAAGCCATAACGGGCGACTTTCATGGTACCGGACTCACGGTTTGTTGATAGCCAAGCCAGCCTTCCCGGCCAGCCATTTCACTTCGCACAATTTTGCCGACGGGCAGCGTACTGAGATCGTCTGGCAGCAGGTCGATCAACGGGCAGAACTGAATCCCCTCCTGCGCCGCCAGCGTCAACAGCGCATCGAAATCATGCTGATACGCAATCCCTTCCACCTCGGCGTGGATGGTGTAGACCGGCGTGCCGGTGTCGCGATGTATACAGTCCAGAATGTAGCGGTTGAAGCCGTCGGCGGTCACCTCGCGCCCCACCACTTCATCCCAGGTGGGCAGTGTGACCGGGATTTGCACCGTGCCAACGCGGTTTTCACCGAGCTGCGGTAAAAATGGTCCGCTGCCCCGGCAATCGCTGTTGTAGCGAAACGCGAACGGCTCTTTGGCTTTCACGACGCGTTGATCCGCACGCCATCCGGCCACGGCGGAGCAGCGCACCGACTGCCCGATAATGGCCTCCAGCTCCCGCAGACCACGCTCGATTTCCCGGGCCAGGCGAGGAATGTCCCAGACGCCCGCCCAGGCCTGCCAGGCATGGTGATCCCAGGCATGCAGGCCGACCTCATGGTGCTGCGCCGCTTCACGGATGATGGCTTCGTTACCCGCGCCGATACGCCTGCCGGGCCATGCGGTACCGGCCAGCAAAATATCCCAGCCGTAGAGCGATGCTGCGCGCGAGCGCAGCATTTTGAACAGAAATGCCGGTTTAACCAGACGCCATAAATGACGTCCCATATTGTCTGGCCCCACGCTGAAGAAGATGCTGGCACGCACATCGTGCTTGCTCAGCAGCCTCAGCAGTGCGGGAACGCCGTCACGCGTTCCCCTGAAGGTATCGACATCAATGCGTAAACCGACTTTTTTCATGAGGCCTGTTCCGACAGCTCCACGGTGCGCAGGAAGAAATCGAGCGTCTCATCAATGGTCTGCTCCATCTTCACCGTTGGCGTCCAGTTCAGGCAGCGCTTCGCATTGCGAATGCTCGGCTTGCGGTGCTCAACGTCCTGGTAGCCTTTGCCATAGTAGCTGCTGCTTTCCACTTCGCGGAATCCTGCAAACGGCGGGAACTGGTTACGCAGCGGATGGCGCTCAAAGCTTGCCAGCAGCATTTCGGCCAGTTCACGAATGCTCGCTTCGTTATCCGGGTTGCCGATGTTGATGATCTCCCCGTTGCAGCGGCCATCCTTGTTTTCAATGATGCGGAACAGGGCTTCGATGCCGTCGCTGATATCGGTGAAGCAGCGTTTTTGTTTACCGCCTTCAATGAGCTTAATGGGCGAGCCTTCCACCAGGTTCAGGATCAGCTGGGTAATGGCGCGGGAGCTACCAATGCGCGCCGCGTTCAGGTTATCCAGACGTGGCCCCATCCAGTTGAATGGCCGGAACAGGGTAAAGCGCAGCCCTTCTTTCTCGCCGTAGGCCCAAATCACGCGGTCCAGCAGCTGTTTAGAGACGGAGTAAATCCAGCGCTGCTTGTTGATCGGCCCGACCACCAGGTTAGAGGTATCTTCATCGAAGTTTTTATCGGTACACATGCCGTACACTTCGGAGGTGGACGGGAAGATGATGCGCTTATCGTATTTCACGCAGTCGCGGATAATCTTCAGGTTCTCTTCAAAGTCCAGCTCGAACACACGCAGCGGGTTGCGGGTGTACTCAATCGGCGTGGCAATGGCGACCAGTGGCAGCACCACGTCGCATTTTTTGATGTGGTACTCGATCCACTCGGAGTGGATGCTGATATCCCCTTCCACGAAATGGAAGCGCGGGCAGTCAAGGAAACGGCTGATGGCATCGGAGCCAATGTCGAGGCCATAAATTTCGTAGTTATCGTCTTTCAGCAGACGCTCGGTCAGGTGGTTACCAATAAAACCGTTTACGCCGAGGATCAGCACGCGGGTGCGGCGCTTAATTGCCACCACCGGGGCGCTGGTGATCAAGGCGCCGGGAACCAGCCCCAGAGACTGCGCCAGTTGCGCGCCCTGCACATAAACGCCGTTGTCGGTCTGACCGGTCACGATCTCCAGCGCCTGCTCGCCGCAGCTGACAATCAGCGGAGAGACAGAGACGATGGTGCCCGGTTTCGCGGCCGGGACATCGTCGCGCACGCGGGATTTCCAGACGATGAATTTGCTGACGCCGGCAAAGCTATACGCCCCCGGCCAGGGGTCGGTCACTGCGCGCACCAGGTTGTGCAACTGGCGGGCGGGCTTGTTCCAGTCCAGACGGCCGTCTTCCGGCGTGCGGCGGCCAAAACAACTCGCCTTGCTCTCGTCCTGAGCGGTCTCGCTGAAGGTGCCGTTCAGGATGGTCGGCAGTGCATCGCGCAGCAGGCTTTGTGCCACCGAGCAGAGTTTCTGATGAAGCTGCAGCGCCGTCTCATCCGCATCAATGGCAACACGCTGCTGCGCGATGATGGCGCCCGCATCCGCGCGGTGCACCATGCGGTGCAGGGTCACGCCGGTTTCAGTTTCGCCATTCACCAGCACCCAGTTCAGCGGCGCGCGGCCACGGTAGGCGGGCAGCAATGAGCCGTGAAGGTTAAATGCCCCTTTCGTCGCCAGACGTAAAATATCGTCGCAAATCAGGTTGCGGTAGTAGAACGAGAAGATGACATCCGGGGCGGTGTCGCGAATGCGATCCACCCACAGCGGGTGGTTGATATCGTCCGGCGCGTAGACCGGAATGCCGCGCTCGGCGGCGATACGCGCCACGGAGCCAAAGAAGTTATTCTCGCCTGCGGCGTCCGGATGCGTGAAGATGGCAGCGATATCATAACCCGCTTCAAGCAGGGCAAGCAGGCCCGCGCACCCCATATCGTGATAGGCAAAGACAACAGCTTTCATGGGTGTTTTTCCTCTTGAGAGACTTTGTGTTCCTGGCGGACAACACGTTGAATAAAGTAGCGCGGACGTGCGCGAACATCGTTATAGATACGGCCAATGTACTCACCGAGCAGGCCCATCCCGACAAACTGGGCGCCGATGAACATGAACAGCACGGCAAAGAGCATGAACACCCCTTCCGCCGCCCACTGGGGGCCAAAGACCAGACGCAGGACGACCAGCAAAACGGAAAGCGTGAACCCGGCCAGCGCGATAATGCTGCCAAAGACGCTCAGCAGGCGCAGCGGCGTGGTGGTCAGGCAGGTGATGAGGTCGTACATCAGGTTGATAAGACGCATAAAGCTGTACTTCGACTCCCCGTGCTCACGCTCGGCGTGCAGCACCGGGATCTCCGTCGCCTTACGGGCAAAGGTATTCGCCAGAATCGGAATGAAGGTGCTGCGTTCATGGCAGTGCAGCATGGCGTCGACAATATGGCGGCGATAGGCGCGCAGCATGCAGCCGTAATCGCCCATCGCTTTGCCGGTGGTGCGCTGGATCAGGCGGTTGATGGTGCGGGAAGCCAGCTTGCGGAACAGGCTATCCTGACGATTCTGCCGTACCGTACCCACCACGTCGTACCCTTCGTCGGCTTTGGCGACCAGCCGGGGGATCTCCTCCGGCGGGTTTTGCAGATCGGCATCCAGCGTGATGACCAAATCCCCCGTCACGTGGCTGAACCCGGCCATAATGGCCGAGTGCTGGCCATAGTTGCGGTTAAGCAGCACCGCGACGATATGGCTGCCTTCGGCCTGCGCAGCCTCGGTCAACATCAGGGCGGAGTTATCGCTGCTGCCGTCATCCACCAGCAGGATTTCGTAGGCTTTGCCCAGCGTCTCGCAGGCGGCGGTGGTGCGGCGGATCAGTTCGGGCAGGCTCTCCTGCTCGTTATAAACGGGGATCACCACAGAAACTTTTTGTACAGGCGGCGCACTGAACATATCAATGTCCTGCAAGCTGATGGAGCGCGGTAATGACGCGGGTTGTGTCGTCATGAGTCATGTCCGGGAAAAGTGGGAGAGAACAAATACGCGCGCTGTTCCATTCAGAATGCGGGAGCGATACATCAGGAAAACGCTCGCGGTAGTATTTTTGGGTGTGTGCCGCGCGGAAATGCAGGCCAGTGCCGATGCCCTTCTCCTTCAGGGCCGCCATCAGGTTATCGCGGGAGATCCCGCAACGGGCTTCATCCACGCGAATAATAAACAGGTGCCAGGCGTGCACATGCGGCCATGATGGAATAGTGAGCGGCTGGAACGGCGTGTCGGCCAGCTCGCGCAGGTAGCGTTCGGCGATGTCCTGACGGCGTTTATTGGCCTGTTTCAGTTTGCCCAACTGCACCAGCGCCAGCGCGGCGTTGATATCCGCGAGGTTGTATTTAAAGCCGGGCGCGATCACTTCGGCCTGCGGCGCGCGGCCGTGGGTCTGGCGGTCATAGGCATCGACGCCCAGACCGTGGAATTTCAGGCTGCGGATTTTTTGTGCCAGCTGTTCGTCATCCGTCACCACCAGACCGCCCTCGGCGCAGGTCATGTTTTTAATGGCGTGGAAGGAGAAAATTGCCGTGCCCTGCCAGCCCACGTGACGGTCTTTGTAGTACGTGCCCGCGGCGTGTGCCGCGTCTTCGATCACCGGAATACCGTGACGTTCCCCCACCGCGCGGATAGCATCGATATCACACGGCGCACCGGCGTAATGCACCGGGATAATCGCTTTGGTACGCGGCGTAATCGCGGCGTCTACCGCGTCCGGGGTGACCATCAGGGTATCTTTGTCCACATCGATCATCACCGGGTTTGCCCCCAGCAGAACGATCATATTCAGCGTGGAGACCCAGGTCAGGGAGGGGGTGATGACGTCATCGCCAGGGCCAATACCCAGCGCCATCAGGGTGACGTGCATCCCGGCCGTTGCCGAACTGACGGCAATGGCGTGGTGATTCCCGGTCAGCTGACAAAATGCCTCTTCAAGCGCCTGATTTTTCGGCCCGGTCGTGATCCAGCCAGAGGTTAATACCTCCTGCAACGCCGCGATTTCCTCATTACCCATTGAGGGGCGGGAAAAAGGCAAAAAATCACTCATCATTAATTTCCTTGCAATAAGAATGGCATGCTTTTGATATTAACCAATTAGCGGACCGTTTATTTCAACGGTTCATAAACTCATATCAAGGTAGCGCTCATTTCTTAGGGAAAAATTAAGAGAGGGAATTAAAATGTTTTCAAATGAATATAAATATCTTTAAAAACATAAAGTTATAAAATTATGAATTATTTATTTTGTGACAGCACTCAATTTTTTCAAAATGTAACGTTTAAACCAAAGCTCAACAAACAAAAAAAATCCCGGTTATTTCTTTAAAAACAGAAATAACCGGGAACTTTTCTTTTTAGTTAATTGTCGCGCTTATTTTAAATTATTTGGGAAGTCAGCGGGCAATTCACTGGCCGCACACGCAATTACGCTGTCATCGTTAGCCCCACAGTCGCGCACGAAGGTAATGGTGGCAAATTCATCAATCACTTCTGTTGGATAGGCCGGACCTGCATCGCGATAGCTGTTCATCAGTGGAATGTGATCGTTCTGGAAGCAGACGGTTTTTTCCGGGTTGTTCATGACCCAACGCGGGAAGAAGATAGTGCCATGGAACAGTTTGTCCCCAAGGTTCACGATCAGGCTAACGTCGGTGCCGGTGGGTTCAGTCCAGGAAATTTTATAAATACTCTCACCTACGCGAACAACATATACCTGCTGATCTTTTACCCAACGATTTCCCACCAGGCCGCTGTGAATACGGTAGTCGATGGTATTTTCATTTTTAATATAAATCTCGTAGTTCCAGCCATTATCGTAGGTATAAACCAGATGTTTGCCGATGAAGCCGCTTAAGTCGTGTTTGTCGAAGGTGCTCATATAATGTCTCCTTTGTTTTGATGAGACGATCCTACCCCTTCAAAAAATGAATGAATAACGCTATGTTTGAATCAAATTCATCCAAATTTTAGATTGATTATGCACAAGACGACGCTCGAACAATGGTCCTTGCTGGAGAAGGTGGTGGATGCGGGCAGTTTTGCCAGAGCCGCGGAAGAGACGCACCGCAGCCAGTCTTCCGTCAGCTATAACCTGGCGCTACTGCAGGAACGGCTGGGGGTGGCGCTTCTGGTGCAGGAAGGCCGTCGGGCGGTGTTGACCCCTGCCGGGGAACTGCTGCTCAACCAGGTCAAACCGCTGCTGAAAGCCTTCGCGTACGTTGAGACACGTGCGCTTACCCTGCGTAACGGAATGCGCACGCGGCTGGATCTGGTGGTGGACAATATCTTTCCCCGCCGTCGTCTGTTCGCCATCCTGCGTCAGTTCCAGCAGCAGTATCCGCAGACTCAGGTCCGTCTCACCGAAGTGCTGGAAAATACCCGCGCCGATGCCATCAATGATGAAGCCGATGTAATGGTCTTAACCCGCCGCCAGGATATGACCGGGCTTGGCGAATGGCTGATGAATATCGACTTTGTTGCCGTGGCCCATCATCAGCATCCGCTCTTTCAGCTCGACGCGCCGCTGAACGACGACATGCTCCGCCCGTGGCCGCTGATTAAAATTGCGGACAACCAGACCGCGGCGCACTCCGCCAGTGGCTCGTGGACCTTTTCCACCATTGACGCGGCCATTGAGGCGGTGATGTCGCAGGTGGGTTACGGCTGGCTGCCGGAGGAGCGCATTCAGACTCAGCTGGAACAAGGGGTACTGAAGATGCTGCCGCTCAGCCATGGCGTGCGGCGAGCCACGCCGCTGCACCTGATTGTGAAGCGCTCGCTTAGCCCGCTGGACGAACAGGTTGAGACGCTATTGCGCCTTTTTAGCCAGGAGCCGTCATCGTCACCTGCTACGCTTTAAGGTCCGAACGTTAAAACGATAAGGAGCAGATGATGAAAATCGACTTTACGGGGAAAGTGGCGCTGGTCACCGCCTCAACGGGTGGAATTGGCTTCGCCATTGCCAGAGGGCTGGCAGAAAGCGGTGCGGAAGTGATCGTCAATGGCCGCAGTACCGAGTCGGTGAATAAAGGTATTCAGCAGCTGCAGCAGGTGGTGCCGGGCGTGCAGGTGCGTGCCGCGATAGCCGATCTCAGCACGCCGGAAGGGGTCGAGTCGCTGCTGAAGGTGGCGAATAACGTGGACATTCTGGTCAACAATGCCGGGATTTACGGGCCGCAGGATTTCTATGCCACCGACGATGACACCTGGGAACGTTACTGGCAGACCAACGTAATGTCCGGCGTGCGTCTCTCCCGCGCGCTGCTTCCCGGCATGGTGAAGAAAGGCTGGGGCCGCGTGGTATTTATCTCCTCCGAGTCGGCCTGCAATATCCCGGCGGACATGATCCACTACGGCGTGACCAAAACGGCACAGCTCTCGCTGGCACGCGGACTGGCGAAGTTCGTGGCGGGTAGCGGCGTGACGGTCAACAGCGTATTGCCGGGGCCGACGATGTCTGATGGATTCGCAGAGATGATGAAAGACGAGATCGAGAAGACCGGTAAGTCGCTGGAACAGCTGGCAAAAGAGTTTGTGATGGCCAACCGCCCCAGCTCGGTGATCCAGCGAGCGGCCACGGTTGAAGAGGTCGCCAATATGGTGGTCTATGTCTGCTCAGCGCAGGCCTCCGCCACGTCTGGCGCGGCGTTGCGCGTCGACGGTGGCGTGGTGGATGACATTATCTGAGTGGCTCAGGCCGCAAGAATGAGAAAAAAAGCGTGAGGTTTAAGGACTGTGGCGCCAAAGCAGGTAAACTAACGAGCAGAATGTGTATTTCAGCTAAGACGTATTTATGACCAATATGATTGCCGACGAGACCGTGGCCAAATCTAACGTGCTCTCTGTCTTCGACTTTGATGGAACGTTAACACACCACGATAGCTTCATCCCTTTCCTGCGTTTTGCCTTCGGGAAACGTTACTTCGCGGGACGACTGGTGCGTATGGCATTGCCGACGCTCCATTGCGTACGCCGCAAGCTAACGCGTGATGAGCTAAAAGAGGTGCTGATCAAAACGTTCCTGACGGGGGTGGATGAACACTGGTTACGTCAGCAGGCGGAAGCGTTTTGCGAAAAATACTGGAACAAGCTGATGCGCCCCGAGGGGGTGCTGGCGGTGGCGGCGGAGGTGAACTCTGGCGCGGAAGTGACCATCTGTTCCGCCTCTCCGGCACTGGTGCTCCAGCCGTGGGCTGACAAGCTTGGCATCAAGCTGATTGGCACACAACTGGAAGTGAAAGACGGTAAGCTGACCGGGCGCATTACCGGCAACAACTGCCGCTGCGCCCAGAAAGTCGCCAGACTGGAAAAGGTGTATGGCAATCTGAACGAGTACCATCTGCGCGCCTGGGGAGATACCCGTGGCGACCACGAACTGCTGGCCGCAGCGCAGGATCCACACTGGCGGCACTTCCACCCACCGCGCAAGCGCCGCAACTCACCGATTAAGGGTTAGGTGCGGTCTGGTGCCCTCACCCCGGCCCTCTCCCACAGGGAGAGGGAGAAGAGCGTTGCATCAGGCCTCACGTTTCCCCGGGAACATCACGCTCGCAATAATCCCCAGCGCCAGCACGCCTAATACCACGAACAGACTGGTCGTCGCGCCAATGCTGTAGCCGTGATGCCAGAAGTGATCTGTTGCATTCAACCCGAGCTTGAACGCCACGAAGAACAGCAGCAGGACCACCGCCTTCTCCAGGTGAACCAGATACTGCT
This sequence comes from Enterobacter sp. 50793107, assembly GCF_001463365.1. Lineage (NCBI taxonomy): Bacteria > Pseudomonadati > Pseudomonadota > Gammaproteobacteria > Enterobacterales > Enterobacteriaceae > Enterobacter > Enterobacter sp. 50793107. The sequence continues at coordinate 158,394 of NZ_LNII01000166.1, forward strand.
TCAGCGCTTCCAGTACGAAATAGAGCGTACGCAGGCCGAGGATGGCAAACATCATGGCGCTGTAGATAATCAGCGGCTCGCGGCTGACGGCGATAATGGCCGGTACGGAGTCAAACGCGAACATCACATCAGACAGCTCCACGACCGCCACGCAAAGTAATAATGGCGTCGCGTAACGTTTCGCTTTTTTGACGCGCCCAACCATTACGTCCTGGTTTTCTGGTTTTTCCAGCTCCGCATCCACCTCTTTCTGGGTCAGAATAAAGGCGTGGCTGCTGATTTTCGGCCAGACAGGATAGAAGCGTTTTACCAGGCGATAGGCCAGGTGTCCGGAGTAATCTTCAACCTCGTCGCTCTCTTCGTTACGCCTGAGCATCATTACCGCCGTCCAGCCAACGACCAGCGCGAAAATAACCTCCACGTACGGCCCCAGACTCAGCAGGCTGGTCCCAATGGCCACGAAGATACCGCGGAAGACAATCGCCCCCAGCACACCCCAGTAGAGTACGCGGTGACGGTACTTATCCGGCACGCCGAACCAGGCAAAAATCGCCATCATCACAAACAGGTTATCGACCGAGAGCACCTCTTCCAGCGCGTAGCCGGTGAGGAACAGGCTCGCCATCTCGGCACCGTGGTGAACATACAGGAACCCGGCAAACGCCATCGCCATCGAGAACCAGAAAACGGACCACATTGCGGCACTTTTCAGCGAAACAGGCTTATCGTGACGGTGCATGAAGAGGTCGATAAACATCGCCCCGACAGCCATCACCACAAAGACAACAACGGTTTCCGTCGGGAAACCGAGATGAGCAGCAGACATACACAACCCTTTTGTAGAGGCAAAACACAAAAACCATGCAGACTGGCATATGCCAGCAGAGAAAAAGAGTGGTGCCCAGGGCACATCACTCTGAAAAGTAAAAGTTTAAACGTTCTTTTCGGCTGTGTAGAGACATTAAAGTTGTATCCTTTAACCTGAAAAAGACTTTAAAGTTGTAAAGTTTTAAAAAAAACACATACAAAACATGATGCTAAGTGTGTATCACACGCTGTTCCAACATTATGCCTTGATGTTCTTGCAGGAACTGCAATTTACAGGAGGAAAAAGGTGTTTTTGTAGTTATCTGGCGTTACGTGACAGTGTTGGTCAGATACTTCCACCTCTTCAGAGTTAAAGTTTGATATATGGGAAAAAAAAACGCTCCCGGACGGGAGCGTAAGCCAGTGACTTCGGCGTCAAATGAGGGTCTAACAAGTGGAGCTGCGGGTTAATTCTGGGTGATCTGACTGCGATGCTTATCAGCCTGCTGCTGGTGAACAACGGAAGACTGACCATTATTCGCCTTCTCATGTACAGCTGCGGCCTTCTCATGCTCGCTCATTTCAGAAAATGACTTTGCTGTTTCGTTGGTAGCTCCGGGTTTAGCTTTCATCATTTTTTTATGCATTTCAGCCATGTCCTGGTGGGCAGCAGAATTGCTGTTTTGCATCATGTCATGGGACATTGCGGCCTGATCGTGACTGCTCATATCCATCATTGTCATGCTGTCTCCCTGAATTGCACTTTTTTCAGCAGATGACTGCATCTGGTGGGCAGGTGCCTGAGCATTATTTACCTGGTCATGCATGTTCATTGTCTCTGCAGCCATGGCAGATGAAGCGGCAGCCATAATGGCAACAAATGATACGAGAATCTTTTTCATGGTTGGGTCTCCGGTGTTTACATACCCAAACAATCAATGGCTTATAACAGAGAAAGCAGTTGATCTCAGGGCGGGTTAATCATCACTCCAGGAACCAGGTGATTGTGTTATCACGCTGCTCCTGATTTATGAATAATTATAAAAAACCGCCTCTGTTTATCGCGTGACTGAATGATGACAATTTTGTCACCTTCCAGGTTTCTCCTGAACAACGGGATTAATCCATTAACAGGCGCACTTTGAACACAATTTCACGCCCCTGCTGTTCTGCTGACAGCTCGCCGCCGTGAGCATGAATGATCGACCTTGTAATTGATAATCCCAGCCCCGCGCCTTCCGTGTTGTAGAACCTTGATGAGTCTGCGCGATAGAACCGGTCAAACAAACGTTCCAGATTAGCGGGAACCTGGCCGGACATCGTATTCGTAATCATCACGTTCACACAGTCACTGTCACGCTCAAGGTGTATCGCTGTACAGGTGTTATCGGGAGAATACTTGATTGCATTGGAAAGCAGGTTACTGAAAGCACGTCGGAGCATATCGCTGTCTCCGGCAACAACGCCCTCTCCTTCAACCGTGATTGTCTTTCCTGTTTCGTCTGCCAGGGGCTCGAACAACTCACGTAATTCATTCAGTTCGGCTGCCAGATCCACATCATGTTTATCCAGCCGCAGCAGACCATGCTCTGAACGTGCCAGAAAAAGCATGTCACTGGTCATTCGTGACAACCTTTTCAGTTCTTCCAGGTTAGCGAATAAAATTTCGCGGTAATGCGAAACATCCCTTTCCTTAGCCAGTGCAAACTGCGTCTGCATCATCAGATTACTGACTGGTGTGCGCAGCTCATGCGCGATGTCAGACGAGAAATCTGACAGTTTCCGGAATGCCCCCTCCAGGCGATCAAACATATTATTGAACTCCTGCATGGTCTCAGAGATTTCCGGCGGAGCCAGATCGGGATTTAGACGCTGATCCAGGCTGTGTACGGTCATGGAGGAAGCCAGACTGGTCATTTCCCGTAGCGGTTTCAGACCAATACGTGTGGTCAGCCAGCCCAGAAAAACAGAAATAAAGACCAGACCGATATTGAACCAGAACAGCCAGGTACTGAGTTTGTCCATAAACAGGGTGTGATACCCAGTATCCGTGGCAACCGTAATGATGACATGTTTGCTTTTACCCTGTTCCGGCGTCACGGCAACCCGCCGCGAGATACTGCGGTACACGGTGTTATTTTCTTCCGTCTGGATCATATAGTCGAGAATATCACCCGACTTATTAAGCAGGACCGCTGGAACAACAGAATTTTTGGCATAGAGTTCAACAATTTTTTCATTTTCCATGTTTTTTATAGAAATGAATAAGCCATTGTGCCCCACCATCGCATCGTTTATTTTTTCTGATAATGACTTAATATCCGTTTTGTTCCTGAACGTCTCTGTTTTAAGAAACTCTTCGGTGAGCTGAAGTTTACC